>CAYZDB010000117.1:0-8738 GCA_964476985.1 uncultured Acidobacteriota bacterium
GAACGCCAGCGGCGGCGGGGCCGCGTCGGTCCAGCTCGTCGCGGTCCCGGCGTTTACCGGGGACGCGGCCAGGAAGGCCGCGGGGGTCGGCGAGGTCGTGCGCCGGACCGCGTAGCGCGTGGCGCCTGCGACCGCGCTCCAGGCCAGGCGGACCGCGCCCCCCTGGCGCGTCGCGGTGATCGACGGCGTGCCGACCGACTCGGGTACCGGCGCGACCGTCACCGGCACCAGCTGCGGGGTGCTGCGCTGGCCGCGCTCGTCCACGGCGCGTGCCGCGATCCAGTGCGGGCCGGCGGGGAGCGCCAGGTCCAGCGTGAAGTTCTCCAGGAAGCCGTCGAACGCGCCGTCGTCGGGCACGGCCGCACCCGCGCTCCACGGCCCGTCGTCGACGCTGGTCTCGACCGCTGCCAGCCGCACCACGCTGAAGTCGGCGTGCGTCGTCGAGTAGCCCGGGTTGCGCGAGGCCAGGCGGACGATCCGCGCCGCGCCGACCAGCCGCGCCCGGCCCGGTGGCGCCGGCGAGGCGGTGTCGACCGCCAGCGCGACCTCCGGCGGGAGGTCGGAGACGTCGGGGGTGCCGTCGGCGTCGGTGTCGTACGTCCCGGCCTGGCGCTTCGTCGCCGCGCAGGAGATGGCCACGTTGTTGCGCATGACGCAGGCCGTGTCGGTGGGGCACGGCGTGCAGCCGGTCTGGCCCGAGGCGCAGACCTGGCAGTTGTCGTTGAGCCCGTCGAGGTAGCCGGCGTGCGCGGTGCAGCTGCAGTTGGATCCGTAGTACTCGTCGAGCACGAAGAAGGAGTGGTGCAGCTCGTGCAGCAGCACCATGTGCAGCCGCGAGATTCCCCAGCCGTCGTTCGAGTAGGTCAGCACGATGTGCGGGCCGCCGAGGTAGGCGTACCCGAAGCGGCCGTCGGTGAACTTGCCGTCGGCGTCGGCCCCGGCGGCGCCGGCGTTGCCGCCGGTGTGGGCCACGAAGACCGCGACGGCCCAGTCGGCGCCGTCGGCGATCCGGGTCGCGTCGGCGTGGCGGCGGGTCAGGACCGTGCGGTGCACGTAGGGGTCGGCGTAGCCCAGCTTGCCCATCACCTCGCGCACCCAGACGTCCTCGCCGTTGGTCCCGCCGGTCGCGGCCGGGCGGTTGATCGGCTCGGTGCCGGTGCGGGCGACCGTGCCGGTCCGGCCGTAGACCATGTGCACCACGAACGAGAGCGGCGCGCCGGGGTAGAGCGTCGCCGCGTTGGCTGCGGCCTGCATCACGTTCGAGAGGACCTGGCTCTCCTGGTCGAGCGTCCAGTTGTAGACGTTCGGGTCGACCGAGCCGTCGCTCTCGAGCAGGAAGACCGTCAGCGAGATCGTGCCTGCCATGAACTCGCTGGTGTTGTCCCAGCGCGCGCCGTACGGGCGGCCGTCGAGGCCGCTCTCGTCGGCCGGCTCGCGGAAGCGGGTCGTCACGGCCGGCGGCGGCTCGATCGCGTCGTGGATCAGCGGGTCGCCGTCGGGGGCGGCGGCGAGCGGGCCCAGCGGCGGCGCCTTCAGGCGGTTCCACGCGGCGGCGGCCAGGCGCTGTCGCTCGGGCAGCCCGGGGACCTCTTCGCCGGTCAGCGGCCCCTGAGAGCCGGCGGCGACGCGGGGGTCGGCGACCAGCGCGGCCAGCGCCGCCTCCGGGCCCGCGACGAGCGCGGTCGACTCGCCCGGAAACAGCGCCACGACGCGCGCCCCCGCCGCGGCGACGCGCGCGCGCACCTCGGCCGGCGCGGCGTCGCGGAAGATCAGCAACGCGGTCGGCTCCGCCGCCGCCGCGGGGCGGGCGGCGAGGACGAAGACCAGGGACACCGCGATCGCGATCGCGGCCCGGGCGAGCCGGCGTCGGAGAAGCCTCACCCGGCCGAATATGGTCCGGCCGGCAAACCGGGCCAGAGCGGCTGTCCAACCTCGCCCGCGCTGTTTCGCGCACTCCCGCACGCGCCGCGCCGCCGCCTTCCGCGCGCAGGAGTAGGATCGACGGCAAAGGGGGACGCGATCATGTCGAGACTCGTGAGAATCGCCCTGCTCGCCCTGCTCGTCGCCGCGCTCGCTCCGTCGGTGGCGCACTCCGGAGGAAACGTCAACTTCACGCTCGGCGAGCGGGACCTCGGGAACGACTGGTCCCCGCTCGATGGCCAGCCGATGTTCGGCGTCGTCGTCGACTGGGGCATGGACGAGTGGCCCGTGCACCTGGCGTGGGGCCTGAACGTCTCGGCCGACAGCGAGGACATGCGGGTCTACGGGGCGGACGTGGAGTTCACCGCGGCCTACGCCGAGGTCTCCTTCGGCGCGGTCTGGCTGCCGATCCGGGACAAGTCCTTCCGGCCCTATCTCGGCGCCGGGATCGCCAGCGTGTCCGCAGCCTACGAGTTCGACGTCTACGGGCTGTCGTACGACGACGACGACCAGGACTTCGGCTACTACGCCAACGCCGGGATCTACTGGCGGCTCGGCTCGCGTTTCAACCTCGGCCTCGACCTGCGCTACGGCGGGGGGACGGAGTTCGAGTTCGAAAGCCCGGACGACGGCAAGTTCGACGAGACGCTGCGCGTGGACGGCCCCTACTTCGCCTACTCGCTGCTGCTCGGCTTCGGCTGGGGCAAGTGAAGCGGGCGCGTCCCGGCCGCCTCGGCGTCGGTGACGAGAGAGGAGGGCGACCATGCGCCGTGTCACGCAGGTGGTGGTGCTCGGACTGACCCTCGCGGTGCTCGCTCCCGCGATCGTACAGGCCGGCGGCAACGCGAACTTCACGATCGGCGAGCGGAGCCTCGGCGACGAGTGGGGTCCTCTCGACGGCCAGCTGATGCTCGGCGCGACGATCGACTGGGGGCCGGACGACTGGCCGGTTCACTTCGCGTGGGGGATCAACGGGTCGGCCGACAGCCAGGACGAGTACTACGGAAACGGGGAGCTCTCGGCGGCGTTCGCGGAACTCTCCTTCGGCGCGCTCTGGCTGCCGATCCGCGACAAGCCGGTCCGTCCCTACCTCGGCGCCGGCATGGCGAGCGTGTCGGCGGTCTACGAGCTGGACTACTACTGGGGCTACGCACGCGACGTCGACGACCAGGACTTCGGCTACTACGCCAACGCGGGGGTCTACTGGCGGCTGGGGCCCCGCTTCAACCTCGGGGTCGACCTGCGCTACGGCTGGGGGACGGAGTTCGACCTGTCGCTCGAATCGAAGTTCGAAGAGCGGTACCGGGTGGAAGGCGACTACCTCGCCTTCTCGCTGCTGCTCGGCTTCGGGTGGGGGGGGTGAGGCGGCCCCGCCGCCTCACCCGAGCCGCGCGAACACCTTCTGCAGCTTGTCCAGCGCCCAGTCGACCTCTTCGGTCGTGATGCAGAGCGGCGGGGCGACGCGGATCGTGTGCTCGTGCGTCTCCTTGCAGAGCATCCCGTCGTCCTTCAGCGCCTCGCAGTAGCGCCGCGCGCCGCCGGCCGACGGCTTCAGCTCCAGCCCGATCCAGAGCCCGATCTGCCGGACCTCCTGGAACGAGGCGGCGTTGATCGCCTTGATCCCGTCCCCGAGGCGCTTTCCCTGCGCCGCGGCGTTCTCGACCAGGCCTTCCTCGCGCAGGACCTTGATCGCGGCCTGGCCGACCGCGGCCCCGATCGGGTTGCCGCCGAAGGTCGAGCCGTGGTCGCCGGGGTGGAAGACGCCCATCAGCTCGTCGTCGGCGACGAAGACCGAAACCGGGTACATCCCCCCCGACAGCGCCTTCCCCAGCGTCATCGCGTCGGGGCGCGCGCCCTCGTGCTCCCAGGCGAACATCTTGCCGGTGCGGCCGAGGCCCGACTGGATCTCGTCGAGGATCATCAGCACGCGGTGCTTGGTGCAGATCTCGCGGACCTTCTTCAGCGTGCCGGCCGGCGGGATGATGATCCCGCCCTCGCCCTGCACCGGCTCCATCAGGATCGCGACCGTGTTGGGCGTGATCGCGCGCTCGAGCGCCGCGGCGTCGCCGTACGGCACGAGCTTGAAGCCCGGGGTGAAGGGGCCGAAGCCGTCGCGGTACTGCGCCTCGTCGGAGAACGAGATGATCGCGATCGTGCGGCCCGAGAAGTTGTGCTCGAAGGCGATGATCTCCTGCTGCCCGGCCGGGACGCCCTTGACCTTCTCGCCCCACTTGCGCGCGGCCTTCAGCGCGGTCTCGACCGCCTCGGCGCCGGAGTTCATCGGCAGCACGCGCGAGAAGCCGGTCAGCTCCGAGACCGCCTTGACGAAGAGGCCCAGCTGGTCGTTGCGGAAGGCGCGCGAGGTCAGCGCGATGCGCTGCGCCTGCTCGACCATCGCGGCCACGATCCTGGGGTGGTTGTGGCCCTGGTTCACGGCGGAGTAGGCCGCGAGGCAGTCCATGTACTTCCGCCCCTCGACGTCCCACACCCAGACTCCCTGACCCTTGGTCAGGACGACGTCGAGCGGGTGGTAGTTGTGGGCGCCGTACCGCTCTTCGAGGGCGATGAAGTCCTGGGCGGAAAACGTCTGGCTGGGCATCGATTCCTCCGAATGAAATCAAGCGGGGGTGGCCGCCGAGGCAGGCGCTACCCGTCCCCAAAGGATACCAGACGAAGGAAATTCGGTCACCCCGGGGGGCGATCGGGGGGGGTGGGCGCGCCCCCCGCCGGGTCAGGGACGCAGGAACTCCGAGGAGGCCAGCCAGGCCGGGTCGTCGTAGTACGAGAAGACCAGGCTCCCGCCCTTGATCGCGTCGATGATCGGGCCGGCCAGCTCGCGCGAGACCGCGGGGCAGCCCCACGAGCGGCCGAGGCGCCCCCGCGCGCGGGCGAACTCCGGGCTGACGTAGTCCGCGCCGTGCATCACGATCGCGCGCTCGAGGGCCCGGTCGTTGACCCCCGGCTCGAGCCCCAGCAGCCGCAGCGAGTAGCCGTTGCGCCCGGTGTAGGTGTCCGCGGTCAGGAACAGGCCGAGGCTGGTCTGCCGGCTGCCCGGGCGGTTGGAGAAGACGCGCGAGAGCAGTTCGCCGGTGCTCTGGCCGTGGGCCACCAGGTCGCGGAACAGCAGCCGCGAGCCGGCGAGGTCGAAGACCCAGAGCCGCGGCTCGGTCGACGGCAGCGTGTAGTCGATCACCGTCAGCAGCTCGGAACGGACCTCCACCCCGCGGGCGCGCGCGTTGCGCGCGGCGCGCAGCGCCAGCTCGAGCACGGCCGGCCGCAGCCCGGGGGCGGCGTCGAGCAGCTGCGCGGCAGCCGGGTCGGAGGCGGAGGAGATCGTGCCGGGGGAGAGCGACGCGGCGCGCACGCTCGGGTCCGGCGCGGTTGCCAGGCCGGTGAGCGGAGCCGCGGCGGCGAGCGCCGCGAGGCCGAGCACGGCGGCGAGCGCGCGCCGTGCGGCGAGGGACCGATGGGTCGGATGCGACGAGGACAGGGTTTCCTCCTGGCACGCGGCCGCTGTCGGTCGTCCCCCCGGACCCGACGTCGGGGGGGACTGTAGCGTCCTCTCCGCCGCGGCGCACGCACGCGTGCCGGGAAAATGCGATGACCGCGGTCAGGGCCGCTGTTGCGCCGGGACACGCGGGGCGAGAATGGAGCGCCGCCCGTGCCGTGCCGTATGGGGCCGGGTCGTGGAGACGCCGATGGTCCTGCTCGCCGATCTGCTCGACTACCTGGACGCCTTTCTCGACGTCGCCGCAGTCCGCGACTACGGCCCCAACGGCCTGCAGGTCGAGGGGCGGCCGGAGGTCCGCAAGCTCGCGCTCGGCGTCAGCGCGGCGCGCGATCTATTGCAGCAGGCCGCCGGCTGGGGCGCGGACGCGGCGCTGGTCCACCACGGGATCTTCTGGCGCGGCGCGGGCGAGATCCGCGTCGAGCGCGCGCTGCGCGCACGGCTCAAGCTGCTGCTCGACGCCGACATGAGCCTGTTGGCGTATCACCTGCCGCTCGACCGCCACCGGCTGGTCGGCAACAACGCGGTGCTGGCGCGACGCCTGGGCGCCGAGGTGATCGACAGCGCGTTCGAGCACGAGGGGGTGCCGATCGGCGTGATCGCGGAGTGCGCGGCGCCGATGACGCTGGGCGGGATCGCGGCCCGGATCGAGGCCGCGCTGCGGCGCGCGCCGCTGGTGATCGAGGCCGGCGAGCGGCCGGTGCGGCGCTTCGGGATCGTCAGCGGCGGGGCCCCGAAGTACCTGGAAGAAGCCGCGCGGCGCGGGCTGGACCTGTTCCTGACCGGCGAGCCGTCGGAGGCCGCCGTGCACCTGGCGCGCGAGGAGGGGATCCACTTCGTCGCGGCGGGGCACCACGCCACCGAGCGCTTCGGCGTGCAGGCGCTGGGGGAGCACCTGGCGGAGCGCTTCGGCGTGGAGGTGCGGTACTTCGAGGTCGACAACCCGGTGTAGCGGGCCCGCGCGGCGGTCGCCCTACGGCCCCGCGGCGTAGGCCAGCACCGCGCGGTTGGCGGCGTCGAGCGCGCGGCGCAGGGCTATCGCCTGCTCCCGCTGGTCGGCCGTCACCTCGTGCGCCACCAGCGAGAAGCTGCGGCGGACGGTCGTCGTCTCGCCCTCGGCCACCGCCTGCAGCGCGACCCGGCCGAGCGCGTTGGCCACCTCGAACGCCGGGGGCAGCGCCCGCGCCGCGCGGCCGGTCACGACGACCTCGCTCTCGGTCGTGTACTCGTAGGCCAGCGGCACCGGCTCGTCGCCGGGCTGCGGAATCTCAACCTCCTCCACGGAGGCCAGGACCGGCAGGGCCAGCACGGCGAGTGTGCCGTGAGGCGCCAGCGGCGCGGCGCAGCGGTAGCTCACGTCGTAGGACCAGTTCTCGGGGGTCGTGGCCCGCGGGGCGGAGGCTTCGACCGCTTCGGGGCGAACGCAGATCGCTTCGGCGAGGCGGCGGGCCCGCGCGCGCATCTCGGCCGGCGCGTGGATCACGCCGCTGCGGTCGACCAGTAGGCGGCGCTCGATCCCGCCGAAACGGCGCTCCTCCCGGACCTCGATCGCGTCGCCGTTGAAAGCGATCGTCGTGTGTGCGGCGATCCGGTTCTGCGCCGCGGGGCTGCGCGGCACCTCGACCAGGCCGGTGGCGCGGGCGTCGACGGGGAGCGCGCGCGCACCTTCGTAGACGAAGTGCAGGTCTTCGGGCGCGTCGGGACCCAGCGTCGGGTCGACCAGTCGCAGCGGACCGAGGCCGGGGGCCTCGGCCACGACCATCCCGGGCCGGGTCTCGCGCCCCGTCCAGGGGATCCCGGTCACGACGTGATTGAAGACGAAGGGCGAGGGGAGCGCCGGGTCGACGAAGCCGTGGCGCGGGGCGATGATCACGACTGGCACCGCGTCGATCCCCTGGCGGCGGAGCAGTTCGACCAGCACGAAGCTCTTGTCCTTGCAGTCGCCCAGGCCGCGGGAGACCGTGGTCTCCACGGGGCGCGGCCGCCAGCCGCCCCATCCGACCTCGACGGCGAAGTAGCGCAGCCCGCGCGCCAGCTTCAGCGCCGCCGCGACGGGGTCGCCTCCCGCCGCCGCGACCGCCTGCGCGGCCGCGTCGAACTCGCCGGCCTTGCCGGGCGTCGTGACGTACAGCGGGGCGAGCCAGCGGGCGACGGCGCCCCAGTCCTCGAACGGGACCGCGCCCGTCCCTCCCGCGTAGTCGAGCACGAGCGTCCGGGTCGCCCCGCGCGGTGTCTCGGCGTCTTCCTCGCCTGTCCCGAGGCCGGGGAGGTCGCGGAACTCCCACGTGCCGCGGTCGGTCACCTCGCCCGGGCCGGGGTTGGGCCCGCCGCCGACGCGGGCCCGCACGCGCGCTCCCTTCTCGGCGGTCAACTCGACCCGGGCCAGCGCGACCGGCACATCCCACTGCAGCGCGAACAGGTCCTGCGGCAGGTCGGGGGCGCTGCGGAACTTGTACGAGGCGTAGATCGTGCTGCCGGGCCGGACGTCCGGCAGCCGGAGCGTGAGCGTGGTGTCGTCGTCGAGCGTCCAGGCGCTCCAATTGCCCAGCAGCGTGCCGTCGTCCTCGTCGTAGGCGGTGACGGTCCCGTCCGGATCGCGCACCCAGGCCCGGATCTTGCGCGCCTCCTGGAACTGGCTGCGGCCGATCGACAGTTCGGAGGCCGCGATCCCGTCCTCGGTCATCACGCGCGCGGCCCAGTGCCGCTCGCCGGTCCGCTCCGCGCCGGAAGCGGTGAGGATCCACTCGTCGAGCAGCACGACCGCGTCGGCGGAGGGGAAACGCTCCGCCGTTGCGGCCCCCGAGCCGAGTGCGACGGCCCACTCCGGCAGCCGGTAGCGCGCCTCGCCGACGGCAGGGCCGGGTGCCGCGGCGACGAGCAGCGCCAGCACCAGGGCGCGGCCCAGCGCGGTGCCGGACGCGCTCACGGCGCCGTCCCCGCGGCCGGGGCCGCGCCGGCGCGCTCGAGGACCGCGGCCTGCCGCAGGTAGGCTTCGACGTCGCGCGCGAAGCTGCGCGCCTCGGGCAGGCTGGCGACGCCGATCTGCGGCTTGGCGATCAGGAACCGCCCGTTGAAGACGAGCGTGCGGTCCCCGTCGCCGCGCTCCCAGCCCGCTTCGAAGCGCAGCCCCGGTCCGAACAGCCGCGAGGCGGGAGGAAGGTGCGCGACCCGGAAACCGTCCGGCAGGCGGAAGGTGGACTGCACCCGCACCACCCGGCCGAAGCGCCAGGCCACTGCCTGCTGCCGATCCTCGTCGCGCGGGATCCACATCCCGCCCAGGACGGCGTCGCCAGCCGGGACCAGCAGCAGG
>CAYZDB010000118.1:0-8682 GCA_964476985.1 uncultured Acidobacteriota bacterium
TCGCACTCGCCGGCCCCTGGCTGGCGGGCTCGCCCGCCGCGGCGGCGATCGCGCCGGCCGCGGCGCAGCTGCTGCCGCCGCTCGCGGTCGCGATGGAGGTTCCGCTCGCCGGCGGCGGCTTCGCGCGCGCGTCGCGGCTCGAGGCGGCGCCGGACGGCGTGCGGGTCGAGACCGCCGCGGGGTGGCGCAGCTTCCCGGAGCGCGCCGCCGGCGCGGTCGCGCCGCGCCGGCTGCTGCTCGGCACCGACCAGCAGGGGCGCGACCTGCTGGCGCGCACGCTGCACGGGGCGCGCCGCTCGCTGCTGCTCGCGCTGCTGGCGGCGGCGCTGGCGCTGGGGCTCGGCACCGCGGTGGGCCTGGGCCGCGCGACCGCCCCGCGCGCGGCCTCGCTGGCGCTGGGGGGGCTGATCGACGGCGCGCTCGGCCTGCCCCGCCTGCTGCTGCCGCTGGCGCTGGCCGGGGCGCTGGCGCGGGTCCCGCTGGGGATCGCGCTGGCGCTCGCGCTGGGCGGCTGGATGGAGACCGCGCGCGCGGTCGAGGCCGGGTCGCGCTCGCTGCTCGCGCGGCCGTTCGTCGCCGCGGCCGCGGCGGCCGGCGGCTCGCGCGCCTGGATCGCGGCGCGTCACCTGCTGCCGGGCGTGCTACCGATCCTGGCCGCGCTGCTCCCGGTGGCGGCCGCCGAGGCGGTGCTGCTGGAGGCGACGCTCTCGTTCCTGGGCGCGACCGGGAGCGCCGGCGCGCTGTCGTGGGGACGGATCATCGCCGAGGGCCGCGCGCTCTTCCCGTCGGGCTGGTGGGTCGCCGCCTTCCCGGGGCTGCTGCTGGCGCTCTCGGCGCTGGCGCTGGGGCGGTTGGCTCAGGGGGCGGCCCGCGCCACGCGCGGGGCGTCCTGAGGCGCCAGCGGCAGGCGGTAGCGCACGCCGAGCGAGATCCGGTTCCGATCGTATTCGACCCGCTCCTCGAGCGCGTCGAAGGCTCCCGGCAGCTCCGCCCGCCCGGCGTCGATGCGCCACTCCGCCAGCAGGTCGAGCCGGGCGGCCAGGCGCTGCGTCAGCCGCAGGTCCCACTCGGTGCGGCGGTCGATCCGCCCGAACCGCAGCACGTCGAAGCGGTTGGTGGTCGTCAGGGTGCGCCGCTCCTGCTCCCAGGCCAGCGTCACCGCGCCGGGGTGACGGCCCCCCCACGGCAGGCGCGCCAGGAGGCCGGCGATCGTGACGTCGTACGAGACGTCGTCGTCGGGGAAGGGCGAGGCCGAGAGGTCGCCGCGGGCCTCCAGCGTGCCGCGGGAGTAGCCCGCCTCGAGCTGGACCCGTCCCCGCGCCAGCGGCCGGCCGCTCAGCCCGACCGCCCAGAGCGTGCGCTCGCTGTCGCGCTCGTCGAAGGCCTCGACGAAATCGCGCCGCCGCCACTCCCGCCCGATCGACCCCGACAGCCGCCCCGGGACCAGTTCCTGCTCGTAGCCGAGCGCGACGGTCAGCTCCTCGTAGCGGGCCCCGGCCCGCACCCGCTGCCCGGCCTCGACCGAGGCGTCGTCGTCGGTCAGGTTGCGCACGAAGGTGTCGGGGATCCACTGCGCGGCGGCCACGACCTGCCCCAGCCAGCGGCGCGAGGCGGTCACCTCCTGGGCCACGCTGACGTCGATCTCCTCGTAGTTCTTCACCGTGTTCGCGCTGTAGCGGTGCGATTCGACCCCGGCCGCCACGACGGTCGCGCGCCGCGGCAGCGGCCGGCTCGTCCAGCGCAGCTGGACGTTGCCGATCGCGACCCAGTCCTCCGCGCTGGCCAGCCCGTACCGCGCCTCGGCCCCGCGCTTGCCGAGGTCGTCGCGGGCCTGCTCGCTGCCGGACAGGACGTTGTCGTCGTACTGCAGCGCGAGCGCCGTCGAGAGCCGCAGGTCGCTGCCGCCGGCCGCACGCGCCGGACCGCCCGCGCTCGCGAGCAGCAGCACCGCCGCCAGCGCGAGCGAAGTGGCCGTCGGGGCGCGGTGCCGGGCGGTCATGGCGCGGCTACTCGACGACGTAGTAGCGCACGGTGCCCGCGGCCGCCGTTCCCGCCCCCGCGTCGGTCCAGCCCAGGGTGGCGGTCGTGGCCGCGATCGAGGCGTCGGTGAAGCCGGTCGGGGTCGCGTTGCGGAACACGGTGTAGCTGGCCTGCCCGGTGGCGGTCCAGCTCAGCACGACGTCGGAGCCGACGCGCCTCACCGTCAGCCGGGCCGGGGTCGCCAGCTCGTTGAAGGTGAAGGCGGCGGCGAGCGTGCCGACCTGCTCGCCGGGATTGACGACCTGGACCTCGAACCGGCCCGGCGGGTGCGGCGGCGCGACGGCGGTGATCGAAGTGCTGGAGCCGACGACGACGCTGCGCGCGGTGATCCCCCCGATCCGGACCGTGGCGTCGGGCTGGAAGCCGCTCCCCGTCACGGTCACGGCCTGGCCGCCGGCCGCGCTTCCGGCGGCGGGGCTGATCGCCCCGACCACCGGGACGGTCAGCGGCAGCAGCCGCGTGTCGGTCAGCCCGGTCGCGGCGGATACCGCGACGCCGCGCCGCCAGCGCGGCGCGAGCCCGGTCGCGGCGGGCGGGGTGTAGCGCAGGTCCCAGGTCCCGGCGTCGACCGCGACGTTGTAGAAGCCGTCCGCGCCGCTGTCGTTGTGCGGCGTGAAGAGCGGCGCGCCGGCGCCCGGCGCGAAGAACTCGACCTCGACCGCCCCCACCGGCGCGCCGTTCTGGTCGTTCCGGACGAAGCCGGAGACCAGGAAGCCCGCCGGCAGCGTGGTGTCGGGAAGCGGCGTGTCGGCCAGCAGCGCGGTGTTGGGCCGCCGGGCCGGGCGCAGCGCCAGGCCCGCCGGCGGGATGTACTCGATGTCGTACGAGGCGGGCTTGACCATCGTGGCGTAGCTCCCACTGCCATCGGTGGTGTCGCGCGGCGTGAAGGACTTGTTGCGCGTCCCGGGCGCGAGGAAATCGAGGTCGACACCCGCCACCGGCGCGCCCTGGGGGTTGCGCACCACGCCGCTCGCGGTCGCGCCGGTGACGAGGCGGAGGGTCGGCAGGGTCGTCGCTCCGGAGACGGCGACCTGCCGCTGTTCGTCGGGCGCGAGCGGCGAGCAGGACGGCGGCGTGTAGAGCACGTCCCAGGCGCTGCCGGCCGGAACGATGACCGTGAAGGTGCCGTCGGTGCGCGTGTTGTCGTGGGCGATCCGGACCGCGTCGCGGGTCACGGAGTCGACGACGTCGACGTCGACCGAGAGCACGCCCTGGCCGTCGGGGGCGATCGTCCGGCCCGAGAGCGCGAAGCCCGCGGCGAGGACCGTGTCGCCCAGCGTCGTCGCCCCGCTGACCGCGACCCCCGCGAGCCGCGAGACCAGCAGCGTCCGCCCGGCCGGCGGCTCGACGTTGACGTTGTACGTGCCGGCCGGCACGAAGATCGAGTAGTTCCCCGCGGCGTCGGTGGTGTCGAAGTTGGTCGCCTGGCGCTGGCCGTTGTTGGCGTCGAAGAACTTCAGCTCGGCGTCGGCGACCGGCAGGAGGGCGCCGTCGAGGACGCGGCCGCCGACCGTCACCCCGGCCTGCAGGGTGGTCGTGCCGAGGTCGGTGTTGCGGTCGACCCGCACCCCCGACTTGCGGTCGGGGACCAGCCCCTTGCAGCGCGGCGGGTTGTGCTGGACGGTGTAGGTCCCGGCCGGCAGGTAGGTCGTGAACCGTCCCGCCGCGTCGGTATTGTCGTTGGCGGTCGGGACCTTCTCGCCGGTGCAACTGTCGTAGACGTTCAGGTCGACGTTCCGCAGCGCGGCGTTCTGCTTGTCCTTGACCAGGCCCGTGAGCTGGAAGCCGGTCGCGAGCGTGTCCGTCAGCCCGGAGACGTCGGACTGCACGACCAGGGCCCGGCGCCGGCCGGTCGCGTAGGTCGCGCTCGAAGGGGGCCGATACTCGACGTCCCAGGTCCCGGGCGGGACGCGCATCGAGTAGGCGCCGCTGGCGCTGGTGACGTCCTTGCCGACGTAGACCCGCTTCCCGGTCGAGGCGTTCACCCACTTGAGGTCGACTCCCGCGATCCCCGCCCCGGAACCGCTCTTCACCGTCCCCGAGACGAGCCGGCCGTTGGGAAGCGTGTTCACGCCCAGGTTCGTGTTGGCGCTGACGACGACGTCGGGCCGCTCCTTGCCGGCGGACGCCGAGCCGGCGGGCGGCGTGAAGCGGACGTCGTAGGTCCCGCCCGCCACGCTGACGCTGAAGCTGCCGTCGGCCGCGGTCTTGTCGTTGACCAGGAAGAGGCTCTCGCCCGTGCAGACGTCGACGAAGTCGAGGTCGACGTTCGCCATCCCCTGCCCGGCCTCGTTCTTGACGCTGCCGGTGACGGTGAAGGCCCGCGCCGCGGCGGGGGCGAGAAGGAGCAGGGCGAACAACAGGCACAGCTTTGGGGCTCGTCGGGTCATGAGGCCATCACTCCGGCAGGTCGAAGGGTCTCGTCGAACAGGCGCGCGTAGGCCCCGCGCCGCGCGAGCAGCGTCTCGTGGGTTCCGGTCTCGACGACCCGGCCGTGCTCGAGCACGACGATCCGGTCCGCGCGCCGCACGGTGGCGGCGCGGTGGGCGATCACGAAGACGGTCCGCCCCGCCATCGCCTCGGCCAGCGCCGACGAGATCGCGACCTCGGACTCGGTGTCGACGGCCGAGGTCGCCTCGTCGAGCACGAGGATCGGCGGATTGGTCAGCAGGGCGCGGGCGAGCGCGAGCCGCTGCACCTGCCCGCCCGACAGGCGCTGCCCCCGCTCGCCGACCTCGGCCTCGAGCCCGCCCGGAAGGGCCGCGATGAACTCGGCCGCCCCGGCGATGCGCGCCGCCGCCAGCACCTCTTCGTCGGTCGCCCCCGGCCGGCCGTAGCGGATGTTGTCGGCGACCGAGCCCGAGAACAGGAACGGCTCCTGCGGCACGATCCCGATCTGGCGGCGTAGCGAGGCCAGCGTCGCGCCGGCGACGTCCTGACCGTCGATCAGCACCCGGCCGGCCCCCGGGACGAGAAAACGCCCGAGCAGGCCGACGAGCGTCGTCTTGCCGGCGCCGTTCGGCCCGACCAGCGCCACCAGTTCGCCCGGCCGGACCACCAGGTCGACCCCGGCCAGCACGGGCGCCTCGGGCCGGTAGGCGAAGTGCACGCCCTCGAACCGCACCTCGCCGCGCGAGACGACGAGCGGGCGGGCCCCGTCCTGCTCGCGCAGCGGCGCGGTCCGCTCGAGGAAGGCCAGCACGCGGTCGAGCGAGACGCGCGCGGCCTGGTAGGTCTCGTTGGTCCGGGCCAGCCGCCGCAGCGGCGGGAACATCAGCGCCGCGAGGGCGTAGAAGGCCATCAGGCCGCCCTTCGTGAGGCTGCCGTCGAGCACGGCGCGGCCGCCGACCCACAGCACGAGCGCGCCACCGAGCGCGACCGCGCCCTGCGCGATCCCGTTGAGCCGGGCCGCGGCGCGCGCCTTCTCGATCAGCCGGTCGCGCAGCCGCCCGCTCTGCTCGGCCAGCCGCCCGGCCTCGTCGGCCTCGCGGTGGAAGGCCTTGACGATCGCCGCCCCCGCGATCCGCTCCTGCAGCGTGCCGGACAGCTCCGCCCGCTCGCGTCGCACCGCGCGGCCCCGGTCGCGCAGCACCGGCGAGTAGCGCCAGAAGGCCAGCAGGTAGACCGGCAGGACCGCCAGCGCGACCAGCGCCAGCCGCGCGTCGAGCGCGACCATCGCGACGACCACGGCGGCGATCGTCAGGCCGTCGACGAAGGCGCGCAGGAACCCGTCGGTCACCAGGTCGAGCACCGCGCTCATGTCCCCGACCAGCCGGAGCATCAGCCGCCCGGTGCGCGCGCCGCGGAAGAACGGGAGCGAGAGCGAGTGGAGGTGGCGGTAGAGGTCCATCCTCAGCCCGTACACCACGCGCTGGCCCAGCGTCTCGGCGGTCGTGCGCTGGGCGTAGAGCAGGCCGGCCTTGGCCAGCGCCAACCCGGCGAGCAGCCCGAAGACCACCGCGAGCGCCTCCCGGGCCGGCAGCGTCCAGCCGAGGAAGTGCCCCTCCAGCTCCGGGCCGAGGATCCGGTCGAGGATCTTCTTCAGCAGGAACGGGACGGGGACGTCGACCACGGCGAGGGCGGCACTCGACGCCAGCGCCGCCAGCAGCAACCCCTTCTGGCGGCGGGCGTAAGGCAGCAGCGCGAGCAGCTCGGCCAGCGCGCCGCGCTTCCTCTCCGCGCCCTCGTCGAGGAGCGGCGTCCCCGTCGTCGTGTCCGGCTGCGTCGCCATCGCCGCGCCTCAGGCGGCCTTGACCGCGTCGAGGGCGGGGACCAGCGCGCCGCCGAGGATCTGCTCGCCGCACAGGCAGGGGAGCTGCGTCATCGCTTCGACCTCGGCGCGGCCGAGCGGGCTGTTGGCGACCGGGCCGGCGGTGGCCAGCACCGTGTACCCCATCCCGCGCAGCATCCGGACGCCGCTTTCGCAGGACAGGCTGTCGGGCGCGGCGTAGGTCACGGCGTCGACCGACTCCCGCACCAGCGGGTCCTCGAGCAGCATCCGCGTCTCGCGCTGCACGACCCCGTCGGCGATCTCGTAGACGAGGGTGTCGGGCTGCCCCGCGCGCAGCGCCCAGGTGATCTCGCGCCAGATCGCGAGCAGCTCGTCCCGGCTGCAGCCGGCCGTCGAGGGCCAGCCGGCCCAGGTGAAGTCGAGCACCCGGTCCGCCCCGGCGTCTTCGAGCAGGCTGGGGTCCTTGCGGCAGGCGGTCCCGGTGATCTTCGCGGCGCCGACGCGGTGGCCGGCCGAGACCAGGCTGCGCACCAGCTGCGCTGCGGTGGTCGTCTTCCCGGCGTTCATCGACGCGCCCAGCGAGAGCACGATCCGGGGCCGCGGGGCGTGGAGCGGCCGGGCGGCGGTACAGCGGAAATCGCGCAGGTGGAGCGGCGTGCCGTCGTCGCCGGCCAGCCGCCCGAGCCACTCGACGACCGTCGGCTCCGCCATCCGCTCGTTCTTCGACACGACCTCGCCGCAGACGCCGCCGATGCTCAGGATGTGCCCCAGCGGACCGCGGCAGACCGCGGCCCCCTCGAACTGGTCGGTCGCGTAGCGGTGGCCGAGCGCCCCGACGAACAGGTCGTCCCGGAACAGCGCGATCCGCCGGCCGTCCACCGACTCGAGGTCCTTGTGCCGACCGATCGCGGCGACGCGGCCGAGCAGGAGGGCCCCGGGGTTCTCTTCCTCGACGATCGGGGCCAGCCTGGTGAAGGCGGCGCGATCGACGAGGTGGGTCGCGTAGGGCCACTTGATGCGCTGGCTGCCGAAGGTCTCCATGGGTCGCTCTCCTCGACCCTCAGGACTCCGCGCCGTCG
This sequence comes from uncultured Acidobacteriota bacterium, assembly GCA_964476985.1. Lineage (GTDB taxonomy): Bacteria > Acidobacteriota > Polarisedimenticolia > J045 > J045 > JALOKP01. Next base: position 7,351 of record CAYZDB010000118.1, read on the forward strand.
CGGCTGATACATCCGGCGCGTGACGTAAGCCACGGCCGGGGCGCCGGCGCTACCCCTCCAGCCGCGAGCTGACCCCCGCCAGCCGGTCCGGGTCGACCACGACGATCGAGCCCCGCTCGAGCCGCACGCAGCCGCGCTGCTCGAGCCCTTTCAGCGCGCGCGAGACGACCTCGCGCGCGGTCCACAGGTCGGCCGCGATCTTCTCGTGCGTCATGTCCAGCCGTCCGGCTCCGGCGGTGCCGGGGCCGACGCGCGCGCGGTCGAGCAGGTACGAGGCCAGCCGGTCGTCGACCGACAGGTCCTGAGTGTCCTCGAGCAACTCGATCAGCGCGCGCAGCCGCCGGGCCAGCACGCCGAGGAAGGTCGTGCGCAGGAACTCGTCCTGGGCGAAGAGCTTCCGGAACGCGGCGGCGGGCAGGGCCCAGCCGGTCGCCGCTTCGTCGGCCGCGGCGCTGGCGAGCAGCGGCTGCTCGCTGAGCGCGGCCAGCGACGAGACCAGGCAGAGCTCTCCGGGCAGCACCCGGTAGAGCGTCCCTTCGCGATCGCCGGGACGCGAGCGGAAGATCCGGACGCAGCCCTCGTCGAGCAGCGCGACCTGCCGGCAGGGCTCCTTCTCGACGAAACAGGTCGAGCCGCGGCCGAGCGCGACCGGGCTGCCGTAGCGGCGAAAGAGGGTGGCCAGCGCGACGTTCATCATGCCCGTTCTCCGCGGCCCCGGTCCCGCGAGCCGTCGCCCGGAAGAGGGCCGCCTCCCCCCGCTGATACGCCGGACCCGCCGTCCGGCGGGACGGCTTAGCGGTAAGTCATTGGACCTCGGTCACAGACCCCCGCAATGGAATACGGCGATCCTCCCTCCTCTGCTGCGAGGAGGTTGCAGGTGGCGGTGTCCCCCACGCCCGAACGAGCGCCCCGCGCGGCGCGCGCCGTCACCCGGATCGCGGCGATCCTGCTGGCCGCGCTTCCCGCGGCCTGCGAGAACCCCGACCCGCACATCTTCCCCGACCCGCTCGACCCGGGCGGGGGCGGCTCGGTCAGCCTGGCGCGCGACGTGCAGCCGCTCTTCACGCTGCACTGCGTGGGCTGCCACGGCGGCGCCAGCCCCGAGGCGCAGCTGACGCTCGAATCGGGACGCCTGTACGACCGGACGCTCGGCGCGGTCGGCGTCGCGAGCTGGGAGCTGCCGCCGCTGCTGCGGATCGAGCCGGGGGCGAGCGACCGCTCGTACCTCGTCCGCAAGCTGACCGGCGACGGGATCGTCGGCGCGCGGATGCCGCTCGGCGGCTCGCTCGCGCGGGGCGAGATCGAGATCATCCGGGGGTGGATAGATGCCGG
>CAYZDB010000119.1:0-8333 GCA_964476985.1 uncultured Acidobacteriota bacterium
GCCGACAAGACCTAGCGGATCCGCCGGCTCGGTCCCAGCCGCGTCGAGATGCTGCCGTCGACGCGGCGGGCGGGGTGAGGCATGAACGGGGACAAGCTCAAGGTCGCGCTGTACTGGGGCGCCGCCTGCGGCGGCTGCGACGTCGCGGTGCTCGACACCGGCGAGTTCATCCTGGAGCTGGCGGCCGAGGCGGACATCCTGTTCTGGCCGATCGCCGTGGACGGCAAGTACGACGACCTCCGGGCGCTGCCGGACGGCGCGCTCGACGCGACGCTCTTCAGCGGCGCGGTGCGGAACGCCGAGAACGAGGACGTCGCGCACCTGCTGCGCCGCAAGAGCCGGCTGCTGATCGCTCTGGGCAGTTGTTCGGCCTTCGGCGGGATCCCGGGGCTGGCCAACGCGGTCACGCGGGAGGAGATCCTCGAGCGCGTGTACCTCGACAACCCGTCGATCGAGCTGGGGAATCGAACGGTGCCGCGGACGCGGCTCCCGGTCAACGGGACCGAACTGGAGCTGCCTGCGTTCTACCCGCGCGTCTGGCGGCTGTCGGACGTGGTCGAGGTCGACTACCTGGTTCCCGGCTGTCCGCCCGCGCCGGACCGCGTGCAGGAGGTGCTGGCGGCGTTGGTCAGCGGCACGCTGCCGCCGAAGGGCGCGGTCGTCGGCGCGGCCGAGAAGGCGCTGTGCGAGGAGTGCCGGCGGCGCAAGGGGGACAAGCGGGTCGCGCGCTTCGTCCGGCCGTGGGAGATCGTGCCCGACCCGGAGAGCTGCCTCCTGGAGCAGGGCCTGCCGTGCGCCGGGCCCGCCACGCGCGGCGGCTGCGGCGCGCGCTGCCCGGACATCAACCAGGCCTGCCGCGGCTGCTACGGGCCGCCGCCGGGGGTGCAGGACCAGGGCGCGACGCTGGTCGGCGCCTGGGCCTCTGCCATCGAGGCGAAGACGGTGGAGGAGGCCGAGACCGCCTTCGCCGGGCTGCCGGATGTGCTCGGAATCGCGCACCGCTTCACGCTTCCCGCGTCCCTCCTCCAGAGGAGCTGCCGCTGATGGGCCGGACGATCACGATCGACCCGATCACCCGCCTCGAAGGGCACGGCCGGATCGAGATCTTCCTCGACGACGCCGGCGGCGTGTCCGACTGCTACTTCCAGGTCCCCGAGCTGCGTGGCTTCGAGCGCTTCGTCGTCGGCCGGCCGATCGAGGAGGTGCCGCGCATCGTCACCCGGATCTGCGGCGTCTGCCCGGCCAGCCACCACCTGGCCGGCTCGAAGGCGGTGGACGCGTGCTTCGGCGGGGTGATCGCGCCGGCCGCGGTCAAGCTGCGCGAGGCCTACTACTGCGCTCACTTCCTGCACAGCCACATCGCGCACTTCTACGCGCTGGCCGCGCCGGACTTCGTCTGCGGGCCGGACTCCGATCCCGCGGAGCGGAACATCCTGGGCGTGGTGGCGCGCGTCGGGCTGGAAACCGGGCGACGGGTGATCGAGGGCCGCGCGACCGCGCAGGAGATCCAGGCGGTCCTCGGCGGACGCAAGCGGAACGTCTGCTGGTGCGTGCCGGGCGGCGTGTCGAAGGGGCTGACCGAGGAGGAGCGCGCCGGGCTGAAGCCGATGGCGGCGTCGCTGATGGAGTTCGCACGGTTCTCGCTCCGGCTCTTCAGGGAGGCCGTGCTGGGCCAGTCGCGCTGGGCCGAGGCGATCCTGCGCGGCCCGTATACGCTGGCGATCGGGCAGATGGGGCTGGTGGACGCGGACGGCGCGGTGGCCTTCTACGACGGCACGGTCCGCGTCACCGACTGCGAGGGGCGCGAGATCGCGCACTTCGCACCGCAGGACTACGCGCGGGTCATCGCGGAGCACGTCGAGCCCTGGACCTACCTGAAGTTCCCCTACCTCCGCGCCCGCGGCTGGCACGGCTTCGTCGAGGGGCCGGACTCGCCGATCTACGGCGCAGGCCCGCTGGCGCGACTCAATGTCGCGGAGCGGATGGCCACGTCGGAAGCGGAAGAGGCCCGGCAGGAGATGTTCGCCACGCTGGGCGGCCGCCCGTCCGGCGCGCTGCTCGCGAACCACTGGGCGCGGCTGGTCGAGATGCTGTTCGCGGCAGAGCGGCTGGGCGCGCTGCTCGACGACCCGGAGCTGGCGAGTCCGGAGTTCCGCGTCCTTCCCGACCGGATCACGGGGGAAGGGGTGGGGATCGTCGAGGCGATGCGCGGCACGCTGATCCACCACTACACCTGCGACGAGCAGGGGATCTGCACCGGGGCCAACCTGGTCGTCGGCACGACCCACAACAACGCCCCGATCCAGATGGTGACGAAGAAGGTCGCGGCCGAGCTGATCCGGCCTGGCGTCGCTCCCGACACCGCGCTGCTGGACCGGATCGAGATGGCGTTTCGCGCCTTCGACCCCTGCTACAGCTGTGCCACCCACTCCCTCCCCGGCGCGATGCCGCTGGTCGCGCGGCTGCACCGCGGGGGACGGGTCGTGGCCGAACTGCGCCGAGACGGGTAGGGGAGGGCGGTCGTGCCGGCCGGCGCGCTGCTGCTGGGGCTGGGGAACCCGATCCTGGGCGACGACGCGATCGGCCTCCGGCTGGCCGCGCGGGTCGCCGAGCGGCTCGAGGCCGCCGGCGGGGTCGAGGGCCTCGAGGTGATCGACGACTGCTCGGCCGGCGGGCTGGAACTGCTCGAGCCGCTGGCCGACCGGACCTGCGTCGTGCTGGTCGACGCGATCGTCACTGGAAGCGCCCCCCCCGGCACCCTGCACCGCTTCACGGCGGCGGCGCTCCCGGGAACGCGGCGCCTGGCAGGCCCGCACGATGCCGACCTGTCGGCCGCGCTGGCGCTGGGACGGCGGCTCGGGCTGCACCTGCCCGCGGACGAGGCGATCGCGATCTTCGCGGTCGAGATCGAGCCCGCGTGCGAGTTCCGCGCGACGCTGTCGCCGGGCCTGCAGCGCGCGGTGCCGGCGCTGGCCGAGGCGATCGCGGCCGAGGTGCGGGCCGCGCTGGCCGCTACTTCGCCCCCTCCAGCCGGCCGTTGAGCTTGTCCAGGTGCTCGCGGAAGGCGGGCAGCAACGGGTCGTTGTTCTTCCCGCCCAGGGCGACCGCCTTGAGCACCGCGGTCTTTGCGTCCTCGAGCCGCCCGGCGGCCTCGAGGCCGTCGCCGAGGCTGTCCCAGACGTTCGCGGACTCGGGGTAGTTCTTCGCGTTCATCTCGAAGATCGCGAGCGCCTGCGGGACCTTCCGCTCGGCGAGCCGGCCGTAGCCGGCGAGATTCACGATCCGCTCCGGGGGGACGACGGTGAAGCCGGCGGTCTTCGAGAGCTTCGCGTACTGCGCGGCGATCTCCCCGGCGGTGCCGCGGGGGAAGCCGGTCTGCGGGTCGCGCGGCAGGACCCAGCCGGCGAACAGGGCCTTGAGGCCGTCGTAGTGCGCGGCCAGGACGAGCGAGCCGTGATCGTCGTCGGGGTACTCGCGGAACGTCGCTTCGAAGCCGTCGGCGCTGCTGGCCCGGGCCAGTTCGCGCAGCGACCGGAAGCCCGGCACGAGTTCCGGCTCGTTCCCGATCGCGACGAAGAGCGCGTGCCGCGCTTCCTTCTTCTCCGCGAAGAAAGGCCGGGCCGTTCTCAGCAGGTAGTCGTCGTCCCAGGGGAAGGTCGGGGAGACGGCCAGGATCGCCTGGAAGAGCTCCGGGCGCGTGAACAGGGAGTGCAGCGCCAGCAGCCCCCCGAAGGAGTGCCCGGCGAAAGCGCGGTAGGGGAGCGTCCGGAACTGGCCGTCGACGTATGGCACCAGCTCGGTCCCGAGGAAGGCGAGGAAGCGGTCCGCTCCGCCTGCGGTCGGGGGCAGCGCACCCTTCTCCCCCTTCCGGGGCGAGCCCTTCGTCGGCGTGAGATCGCGGGTCCGGTCGGTGTTCCGGATCGCGACCACGATCAGCGGCGGGATCCGGCCCTGCACCGCCAGGAAGTCGGCGGTGGACGCGGTGTGCCCGAACTGCGCCTCCGCGTCCGTGAGGTAGAGCACCGGGTAGCGCTGCGTTCCCGCCTCGTAGCCGGGCGGCAGGTGGATCATCACCGTCCGCTCCTCGCCGAGGGCTGCGGACTTGAGGGTATGGAGCTGCCCGATCGAGATCGGCGGGCCCGCGTCGGCGAAGGCGGCGGTCGAGAGGGCGGCAGCAAGGCACACGGCGGCAACGAGGCGGGTCGTCATGGGGCAATCCTCCGCGCTGAGGAGAGGGTGGTCGCTCTCCCCGCGCGGGCATACCCCCAGCCGCTCGAGCGGTCCGTTGCGCCCGCCGGGCGGTCGCCCGTCCGCCCGGCGGGACGCGTTCAGTAGCGCAGGTTCGCCCACGGAGAGGTGATCGAGACCGTGCCGCCTGCCGTGAAGTCGTGGACCTGGCCCAGCGCGTTGGGCGGGCTCACGTTGTAGTCGATCCCGTTGCCGGACGCGGTGTTGGCGACGATCAGGTTCCCGCCGACGTCCTGGACCTCGACCCCGATCCCGTTCCCGACGAACTGGTTCCTCGCCAGGACGACCCCCGAGAGGGGGGGAAGAATCTTCACGCCGGCGGCGGTGTTCCCGTTCACGAGATTGTCCGTCACGAGATTGTGGAAGCCGCCCACGAGGATGCCGAAGACCAGGTTGTCCGAGACGGTGTTTCGCACGAGACGCGCGGCGTTCGCGGTCAGGATCCCGATCTGGTTCCCCTCGCTGACGCAGTCCTCGACCAGGCCGCTCCCCTGCAGCAGGATGCCGTGGCCCTGGTTGTAACGGGCCACCGACCGCACGATCGCGAAGTTCTCCCCGCTCAGCTCGAACCCCTGCCCGCACCAGATCGCGACGCAGTCCTTGATCAGGCTCCCGGCGCTGACCTGGATCCCGGTGAAGGACCCATTGCCGACGGTGCACTCCGAGACGGTGGCGCTCTCCCCGAGCTGGATCATCGTGGCGCCGATGTCAGTTGCGAGGATGTGACTCACCTGGCAGTCCTTGCAGTTCCAGCCGCGGATCGCGTGGGCCCCCCAGCCCTTGATCGTTCCGTTGCGAATCGCGATCGAGTGCTGTTCGGCGGGGAAGTCGATGGCCGAGGCCGCGCCCCCGCCCTCTGCGACCAGGGCGAACCCGTTGAGGTCGAGCGTCACGTTGTCCGAGGCGACTTCGATCGCGGCGACGTCGCCGGCGGCGACGATGTTCCCGGTCAGCACGTACGAACCCGGTGCCGTGATGACATGCAACGCGGTTGCGGAACCCGGAAGCCACTCCACCGGGATCCGCGGCTCGACCTCGAGCAGTGTTTTCATCGTCGGCGCGGGCGGTCCCGGCGGGTCGAGCGAGCCGGCGAAGCCGGAGGCGGCGACCGCCACGGCGAGCATCCCACCCACGATCCAGCGCAGTGAACGCGTCTTGGGACGCATGGTCGTCTCCGCTCTCGCACTACGGGCAGCGACTCGGGGAGGCCGCGATCCCGCCATCGCGAGATCCGGCCTGTCCCGGGCCACCCGAGTCGTACGTGCCGGCGGCGCCGCAGTTCGCGGCCCGCACCAGGTAGAAGATCCCCTCCGCGGGGGAGGGGTCGATCGTCGTCAACAGCGAGGGCGCGCCCGTTCGGCGGGCCTCGCACCCGGTCAGGGCCAGGGAGAAGTCGCCTCCGGCCGTTGCGAGCGCGCGCAGGTCGCCGCGCACCACGTCGTAAGCCGACGCGCCGGGGATCACGCTCCAGCCGAGCCAGGTCCCCTCCGGCGCCCGGTCGAGATCGAGCTGCGGGATGCCGGCCGGGGGCGGCGGGGCCGGGCTGCAGCGCCACGCCGTCTCGATCACCAAGGGCAGGGTGCCGGTGCCCCGGAAGGCGATCCACCCGATGTTCTCGCCCCAGGCGTGGCCGGCGAAGATCCCGTTGCTGGGGTCGATCGTCACGCCGGCGCCGGAGGGACCGAAATCGATCCAACCGGCGTTCTCGGCCCAGGCGAATCCCGACAGTTGGCCCTGCCCGTCGTTGAGGACGCCGTACGCGACGGTCCCGCAGGTGCCGCGGTTGCGGCACGACAGGCTGATCCAGCCCAGGTTCTCGGCCCAGAGCCAGCCGGTCAGCTCGAAGTCGGAGACCAGGATCCCGGGCCCGAGGGGACCCAGGGGTCGCGCATTGAGCCAGCCCGTGTTCTCGCTCCAGGCGTATCGGAGCCCGGCGTCGCCGGGATCGATGTTGGACTGCGCGAGGGCCGGCGCCGGGACCAGGCCCGCCGCCAGCGCGAGCAACCCGGCCGTCACGAGCCCGACCGGTCCGCGCGGTCGCCCGCGCGCTGCCGTCCGCGTCCTTCCGCTGCGCTCGCTCATCGTTCCTCCCGCGAGTCCGCGTCAGAAGCGGAAGTTGGCGTACGGGTTGCCGGAGGTGACGACCCCGCCGGCGGTCACGTCCAGGATCTCGCCGGCCGCGTTGGCCGGGTCGATCTCGTAGGACGTGCTGCAGCCCGACACCGAGTTCCCGGCGAGCAGATTGCGGGAGTTGCTCAGGGCGTGGATCCCCGTACCGCTGCCCCCGCACCCGACCAGGTTGCGCAGCACGGTGTTGCCGCTCACCCCCTCCTCGATCGCGATCCCGGTGTCCCACGTCGTCACGAGGTTGCCCTCGACGCGGTTGTCGCTGCCGGTGACCCAAACGCCGGTCGCGTTGCTGAACATCACGTTGTCCGTCACCATCACGCTGCCGGATGCGACGATCCCCTGCGTATTGCTGTTCGAGACGCAGCGCGACACCAGTCCGCTCCCGTTGACTTGGATCCCGGCCCCCGCGTTGTCGGTCGCGACGGACTCGACGATGCTGCAGCTCTCGCCGTTGAGCACGAAGCCGATCTCGCTCGCCGTCACGGTGGTGGACCGGATGGCACTCAACGCCTCGACCTGCACGCCGGGGCCGTTCGGGTGGTTGCGGACCGTGACCCCGTCGACCAGGCTGCGGAAGCCCATCCAGATCGCGATCGAGCTGGTGCGCGAGCCGCTCTCCTCGGAGAGCACATCGAGGATCTGGCAGGCCTGGCAGTTCGCGCCGAAGATGCTGTTGACAGGCCAGCCGCGGACGATCCCATTCCGTACCACGCAGTTCTGGAGGCCGCCCAGGAAGTTGATTCCGGTGTCGGAGTCCGGCGTCCCGAGAAGCGCGTAGCCGTTGAGGTCGAGCACGACGTTGCCGGACAGGATCTCGATCGCCGTCTTCCCCGGACCCCCGACGACGTTGTCGACGAGGTAGTAGGAGCCCGGCTGGTCGATCGTGTAGACGGCGTGCCCCGAGCCGGGGAGCGACTGGACCGGAATGCGCGGCTCGACCTCGGCGAGCGTCTTCAACGTCGGGGCCGGCGGCCCGGGTGGCTCGAGGCTTCCGGCGCGGGCGAGACCGCCCGCGGGGAGGGCGAACGCCGCGAAAACGACCAAGACGACGCCACCGCGCCACCGTGCTGCGCTTTGCATGCGACCTCCCCGAGCGACCGGAATGGCAGGCCGCACACGCACGCTCCGGCGTCTACGAAAGTGCCGGGCGACGGAGACGTCGCACGCGGAGTCCCCATTCCGCATCGGAAGCGTACGCCGCCTGTCCGAAGTCGGGGGGATTTACGAATTCGCGTCAGAGGGTGAGGCGGTCGTGTTTCCGACCCGGAACCACCTGGGGCCTGGCGCGTCGGCGCCCGGCGATCGGTGCCGGCGCCCGCGGCAGGCGGATTACTTGCGGGCTAACCCAACTTCGTAATCTGTTTTGAAAGTCCGAAATCGTAACCAGTCCTGTCCCAAGAGACCTGGTTCATCCATATTGAGCGGCATAGAGCTTGCAAAACACGGTTAGGTGCAAACCTAAGGACGACGCCGCGAGAGCGCAGGGGAGCCGCCGCATGCAGGGAACGTACGGGACCGACGCTCGGTCCGCGGGCGAGGCCGCGCGTGCCGCCCGCGTCGGTCCCGGCCCGTCGCCCTCCCCGCCCGGCCCAGGAACCGTTCCGCCACGCGCCCCGCACCGCGAGGTCGGCGAGGTCGACCACGACTCCTCGCGGCCGGTCCCGCCCCCCTCCCGCCGGCCCGCGCCGGCGGCCGGGGCGACAACGTCCCAGGCCGCCGCCGCGCAGAAGACCGCCGCCAACCCCCGGCTGGCCTACCTCCCCGTCGCCGTGCTCCTGGCGATCACGCTGCTCGGCAGCCCCTACTACCTGCTCTCGCAGGCCAGCCGCGTGCGGCACCCGTGGCACGCAGCGCTCCGCCCCTCGGGCACCGTCGGGCAGTCGATCGGCATCTTCGCGGATTCGACGAAGAAGGACCTCGCCTACGAGCTCGCGCGCTACCTGACGTCCGAGGAG
>CAYZDB010000119.1:8343-8680 GCA_964476985.1 uncultured Acidobacteriota bacterium
GCATCTTCGCCTTCGCGCTGTTCCTATTCCTCTGGCTCTACCCGTTGCGCAAGCGGGTGCCCTGGCTCGCCTTCACCGGCTCGGTGCCGCGGTGGCTCGACGTGCACGTCGCGGCCGGGATCGTCGTGCCGCTCGCGGGGGCGGTGCACGCCGGCTGGCGCTTCCGCGGCCTGATCGGGCTCGGCTACGCGGCGATGCTGGTCGTCGCGCTGTCGGGTGTGATCGGCCGCTACATCTACGTCCGCATCCCGCGTCGCAGGGACGGCCTCGAGCTATCCCGCGAGGAGGCCGCCGGCCGTCGGCGCGAGCTGATCGCGGAGATCGCGGCGGCGACCGG
>CAYZDB010000120.1:0-5000 GCA_964476985.1 uncultured Acidobacteriota bacterium
CGAAGCCGATCCCGGCGCTCGCGCCCGACGGGCTGTAGATCGCGGTGTTCACGCCGATCAGCCGCCCGCGCGAGTCGAGCAGCGGGCCGCCCGAGTTGCCGGGGTTGATCGCCGCGTCGGTCTGGATCACGTCCTTGATCGTGCGCCCCGAGGGCGACTGCAGCTCGCGCCCCAGCGCGCTGACCACGCCGACCGTCAGCGAGTTGTCGAGCCCGAACGGGTTGCCCACCGCGTAGACGCGCTGGCCGACCAGCAGCTCGCTCGAATCGCCGACCGGCAGCGGCCGCAGCGCGCCCGCCGGCGCCTCGATCCTGAGCACGGCGAGGTCCTTGTCGGGGGCGACGCCGACGACGCGCGCCGGCCATTCCGAGCGGTCGGCCAGCACGACCGTCATCTCCTGCCCGGCCTCGGCGACGTGAAAATTGGTGACGACGTGCCCGTCGCGGTCCCAGACGAAGCCGCTGCCCGTGCCCTGGCGGATCCGCGTCACGTCGAACGAGAACGGGTCCTGCCGCAGTGCGACCGAGTTGATGTAGACGACCGACGGCTCGGTGCGCCGGAACAGCTCGATGTCGCGCTGCTCGTCGGGGAGCAGCTCGGAGGGGAGGTCGCTGCCCGTCGCGGCGGGGCCGGCACCCGCCGGCGGGGCCGGCGCGACCGGGAGCGGGAGCGCCGCCGGCGGCTCCGCCGGGGGCGCCTCGCGCCGCTGCTCTCGCTGCCGCTGTGCCGTCCGCTCGGCCTCGGCGCGCTCGCGCTCGGGGCCGGTCTGCGGGCGGTCCTTGCCCTGCTCGGGGGTGGGGAAGCCACAGCCGGCCAGCGCCAGCAGCAGCGCCACCGGCAGGGCCAGCGCCGCCCTCGCGGTCGTCGTCGAACGCCTCTTCATGCCTGCCACTCTCCCAGGATCCCCTCGAGGGGCCGCAGCTCCGCGCCGTTCGCGGTGCAGACCGCGTACTGCGCGGTCGGCGACGAGTAGAGCGCGGCCCCGGCGACCTCGCCAGCCTTCGTCACGGCGTAGAACGAGATCCCGAACTTCGGCTTGCCGTCCGGCCGCAGCAGCCGCGGGTCGACCGTTGCGGCGACGATCCGCCGCAGCGCGGTCACGATCGCGTCCTTGGGGTGCGCGCCGCGGCGCATCTCCTCGACGATCAGGAACGACGACAGGTTGTAGAGGTTGGCCTCGCCGCGGCCGGTCGAGCCGGCCGCGCCGACCTCGTTGTCGACGTAGAGCCCGGCGCCGAGGATCGGCGAGTCGCCGACCCGCCCCGGGATCTTGAAGGCGAGGCCGCTGGTCGTCGTGACTCCGGCGACTGAGCCGTCCGCGCCGACGGCGTTGCAGTGGATCGTGCCCCAGGCGTGGAGCGGGTCGAGCGCGCCGGATGCGATCATCGACCAGCGCGCGCCGTCGGCCGCGGCGTGGAAGGCCTCGCGGGCCGCCGCGCCGGCCGCGGAGCGCTTCTCGGGCGCCAGCCAGTGCTCCGGATCGATCTTCCGCTTCCACTCGATCCACTTCGCGCGCGAGGCGTCGGTGTTCAGGTCGGCCTCGATCGTGAAGCCCAGCTGCCGCGCGAAGGCCTGCGCGCCCGCGCCGACCAGCAGGTGGTGGTCGGTCTCCACCATCACCGCGCGCGCCACCGCCGCCGCGGTGCGCACGCCCTCGAGCGCCGCGACCGCGCCGGCCCGCAGCGGCGGCCCGTGCATGCCCGACGCGTCGAGCTGCACGACGCCGTCCGCGTTGGGGATCCCGCCGTAGCCGACGGAGAGGTCGCCCGGGTCCAGCTCGTTGAGCGCGACGCCGGCGATCACCGCGTCCAGCGGGTCGCGCCCCGCGGCGAGCATTGCGAAGGCGGTCTCGACGCACGTCTTGTCGCCGCCGTTCCTGAACTTGCCGCCGTTGCCGGAGGCGACCACGACTGGGAGCTTCTTCGCGCCGGTCAGGACGGCAGGGGCCTTCGGGTCGATCGCGACCGCGGCGAGTCCGCCGGCGGTGAGCTGGACGAAGCGGCGGCGGGAGAGTCCGGGGGTCTCGGGCATGGGGTCGGCTCCAGGGGCGGCGGCGGCGCGGGACGGCGTGGCGGCCGCGGCCCGGAGCGGATGATGCGGTAGGGGGTCGAAGGGAGGAAGCGGGGCCCTCGGACGGAGCGCGTATTACTCAACTGGAATTGCGAGTATTGTATGCCCAACGAGGCCCGCTGCGGCCGGTCTCAAGGGGGTAGTAAAGTGCTCAAGAAAAAGGGGTTGACGGGTACGGTTGTAGGAATCGGGGGGCTCTGCCTGGCGCTCGCGGGGTGCAACTCCCCGCCGCCCGCCCCCAAGGCGCCGACGGCCGAGGAACTGGCGGCCCAGCGCGTCGAGCGGGGGCGCTACCTGGTCGTGACCGGTGGCTGCAACGACTGCCACACGCCCTACAAGATGGGACCCCAGGGACCGGAGCCCGACATGGCTCGGATGCTCTCCGGTCACCCGGCCGACGTGCCGATCCCGCCTGCGCCGGCCGCCGTCGGCCCCTGGATCTGGGGCGGCCTCGCGACCAACACGGCGTTCTGGGGACCGTGGGGCGTCAGCATCGCGCCCAACCTCACGCCGGACGAGGCGACCGGGCTCGGTGGCTGGACCGAGGAGATGTTCCTTGGCGCGCTGAAGCACGGGAAGTTCTACGGTACGGGCCGGCCGCTGCTGCCGCCGATGCCGTGGCCGTGGTACGCGAACTTCACCGACGACGACGCGAAGGCGATCTTCGCCTACCTGAAGTCGATCCCGGCGATCAGCAACCAGGCGCCGCAGTCGATCGTGGCGCCGCCGCCGGGGCCGAGCGGGGCGGCGGCCCCGCCCGGCGCGTAGCGCGGCGCGAGGGTCGCGCAGCGCAGGGTCCGGGCGGCGTCCCGGGCTAGGGCTTCGGGGCTGAGGCCGGCGTGCCGGGAGCCGCGGCCGCCGGCTTCGCCGCCCCCGCCGTCTCCGGCAGCGGCGACGGCTTGTGCGCCCGCTCGAACCCCTGCGCCACGAACTCGCTGACGCCCTTGTGAGCGTGCTGGCGGATCAGCGCCGTCACCTCGGGGTTCTTCGAGGTCTCGGTGACGCGCACGCCACCGTCGATCTCGACGATCGACAGCGCGATCTCGGCGTGGTGCTCGTGGAGCGCGGCGAAGAGCGGGTCCCACATCCGCGTGGGCTGGCCCTGCTCGAGGCGGGTCTTCATCTCGACCGTGTGCTTCCTGATCATCGCCGCGACCTGGGGATCCTTGCTCGTCGTTTCGGAGACGATCCCGCCGTCGACGTCCTTGACCGAGCGCTGGATCTTCTCGTGCTGCGCGAGCATCCCGTGGATCGTTTCGCGATCCGGCGGCTGGTGACCGCCGGCGGCCTGGCCGTGTCCGGCGCACTGCCCGCACCCGGCGCCCTTCCCGTGCCCCGCGCCCTTTCCGTGCCCGGCGCCCGTTCCGTGTCCGGCGCACTGTCCGCACCCCGCGCCCTTCCCCTGGCCGTGTCCCTTCACCGCCGCCTTCGGGCAGCCGGCGGCAGGGGCCTCGGAGGGCGCGGCGGCTGCAGCCGCGGCCGGAGCGGCGGCCGGAGGCGCCGGGGCGACCTCCTCCTCGACCATCGCGGGCGCTGCCGCCGGCGCCGGGGCTCCCGACTTGCGGCAGATGCCACGCTCGGCGTCGCACTCGACGCTGGCCGACGCGAAGGGGACACCGACCGCGAGGCAGACCGCGATCGCACCGAGGCTCATCGAACGGAAGCTCATGTCGTACTCCAGGGGAACCGGGGCCACGCGGCCGCCGGGGGCGGCGCGCCCATCCTTAGATGAAGCGCGCGGCGGACGGTTACGCGGACGCGGAGAATGCCCGGCGGATCGGCTTATCGGCAACCGATGGGGGTGTTAGCCCCGAGCCTCGGTCGCCTGGCCGGACGCGCCCACCGTCCCGAACCGCCGCTCCCGGTGGGCGAAGTCGCTCATCGCCGCGGCCAGGTCGCCTTCCGCGAAGTCGGGCCACATCACCGGCGTGAACCACAGCTCGGCGTAGGCCGACTCCCAGAGCAGGAAGTCCGACAGCCGCTGCTCGCCGCCGGTGCGGATCAGGAGGTCGATGTCGGGGACCGGCTCGCGGCCCCCCTGCGCCTCGTCGATCAGCGCCGCGAAGCGCTCGCGGGTCAGCGAGGCCGCCTCACCGTTGACGCGCGAGACCGCGCGCAGCAGGACGTCGCGCGCGGAGTAGTCGACTGCCAGCCGCAGGTGCAGCCCGCGGCCGTGCGCGGTCGCCGTCTCCGCCGCCGCGATCGCGGCCCGCAGCGTCTTCGGCAGGCGGTCGCGCCGCCCGATCAGGGACATCCGGATCCCGTGCTCGAGGCAGCGCGGCGTCTCGGTGCGCAGGTAGCGCAGCAGCAGGCGCATCAGCGTCGCGACCTCGAACTGCGGGCGCTTCCAGTTGTCGGACGAGAAGGCGTAGAGCGTCAGCGTGCCCACGCCCGCGCGCGCCGCGGCCTCGACCGTGCGGCGCACGGCGTCGGCGCCGACGCGGTGCCCCTCGGTGCGGGGCAGGCCGCGCTGCGTCGCCCAGCGGCCGTTGCCGTCCATGATGATCGCCACGTGGCGGGGCACGCCGCGCGGCGCGCTCTCCTGCGGCGGGCTGGGGATCGGGAAAGGACTTTGGCTCATGAAGTCGGGCGCTCCGTCCAGGGCGAAGATTGGTCTCGGGCCGGTGTCGTGCCAGCGGGGGTCGGTGGGGAAGGGGGCGGTCGCGCGGGTCAGCGGTCGCGCACGGCGTGGATCAGCGCTTCCATGTGGTCCAGGTAGCGCTGAAGGGCCCGCCGGCCGCCAGGGGTGATCCGGAACTCGGTGCGCGGAATCCGGCCGGCGAACGACTTCTCGCACAGCAGGTAGCCCGCCTCTTCCAGCTTGCGGGCGTGCACGGAGAGGTTCCCGTCGGTCGTCTCGAGCATCTGTTTGAGGTCGTTGAAGGACAGCGTCTCGGTCACGGCGAGGGCGGAGAGGATCCCCAGGCGGA
>CAYZDB010000120.1:5010-8677 GCA_964476985.1 uncultured Acidobacteriota bacterium
GCCTACCAAAGCCCGCCTTGCCTCGCCGTTCCCGCGGCCCCCTTGCGCCGCGCCCGGGCCGACGACGATCTAGCCACCGTACCTCCTCGCGATCAGCACACCGAACACGACGTGCAGGCCGCCGAATCCCAGCGCCAGCAGCAGGTCGCCCAGCGACGCCGGGGCGAACAGCGCGAGCGCGCCGAGCGCCATGAACGAGAGCCCCATGACCGGCACGATCCGCACCGAGAACGCGCCCCCGGTCACGACCGCGGTGCCGTAGAGCAGCAGCCAGCTCCCGGCCAGCAGCGCGAAGTCCTCGGCGCGCCACAGGGCCAGCGTCAGGAAGCCGCCGGCGATCATCGGCGGCGCGAAACCGCACGCGAACTTGAGTCCCGGGCCGGAGAGCAGCGCGACCTGGGCGCGCCGGGCCTTGCGGACGATCGCGGCCACGGCGATCGCCAGGGCGACCGCGGCCTCCAGCAGCCAGACCGCGACCCACTCGGTCCGGCCGGGGGCGCGCGACGCGACTACGGCGGCGACGACCGCGGTCAAGCCGACCAGGACCGTCCCCCGGCCAGGGACGGCGGTGAAGGCGGAGGCCCGCTCCATCGCCCGCCGGATGAAGCGCAGGTTGTCCAGCGCGTGCTCGTGGAGGGCGGTTGGGGGGGCCGGCTCGGCCTGAGGGGGGCGAACGGGGGCGGGGGCGGTCATCGGGGGAAGGGTACGGCGGGGCGGGTCTTGTGTCAAGTGCTTTGCATGGCAAAGCGACGAGCGCGACCGAAGTCGTTCGTGGCCGTGCAGATGCGGCGTCAACCGCGCGCGATCGAAGACAGCGAATTGAACCTCGTGCGGGGTAAGTCCTGGTTCAAAAAAACAACACGCCGAGGACCGCGCTCCGACCGTGGAACCCAGCGGAAATAATCAGTTGCGATTCGCGCCTGCCGTCGTATCGCTCCTCTTGATACGGGGGTCGGTCTGCATGACCGCTTCGGAGAAAGTGCGCGTTTGGGGGGCGGTGTTTCTCCACGGGGGCTTCACCGCGGCCGGCGCCTCGCGATCTGCGAGGCGTAAGTCCGGACAATAAGGCGAGAAGATTTACTTGTACTGAGAGCGCCGTTGTCCGCGTCCTGCGCGCCTAGTATGGCGCTCGTCGCCACACATCCGATCGGTCATCAGTGGCGACTCCGCCGTGAGTGGGTACGGCGAAGGGGGGCAAAAATGAAGCCGGTTCGCGTCCTTGCCTCGGCATGGGTTGTCCTGGCAGCGCTCTGCCTCTGTAGCGGTTTCGCTACGTACGCCGCTACGGTGACGCTGCAGCCCGCGCAGGTCGGAGGAACCGGTCACGACCTTGTCGTCCCCATCGTGGTCGATCCCGCGGACGGTGTTACCGCGATGGACTTCCTGTTCAGCTACGACCCGCTCGTGCTGCAGGCGACGGGTGTGTACCTCACGGCGTACACGGACGGCTTCGCGCTCAGCTCGAACCTCGCGACGCCGGGGCAGGTGAGCGCGTCGCTGTCGTTCGGCGGGCCGCTCGCCGGCAAGGGCGAGGTCGCGTACGTGGTGTTCCGGCTGCTCGGGGCGACGGGGACGTCGTCGGCCCTGGTCTGGGTGAACTGCACCCTGAACGCCGGCGCGATCCCGTCGACGTGCGTCGACAGCTCGATCAGCGTCGTCAGCCGGACGGCGGTGATGAGCGTACCGGACAATGTCAAGGCGGGCCCGGCCGCGTCGATCACGGTGCCGATCTCGCTCGTTCCCGCGAACGGCGCCGAGGGGATCGACATCACCCTCAAGTGGAACTCTGCGGTCCTGACGGCGACGGCGGCGAACAAGACGACGCTGACGAACCCGATGACGCTGACCGCGAACCTGTCCGTCCCCGGCCAGGCGACGATCTCGCTGTTCGGGACACAGGCGCTCGCCGGCTCAGGCCCGATCGTCGAACTCGTCTTCAGCGTGATCGGCACGGTCGGCGAGGCCACGCCGCTCAACCTGACGCGCGGGACGGTCAACGAGGGCGCAATCTCGACCAACCTCGACGACGGCCTGGTTTCGATCTGTGACAACGTCGACCGGGACGGCGACGGCGTCACGGCCTGCAACGGAGACTGCGCCCCGAACGACGGCGCGGTCTACCCAGGCGCCCCGGAAATCTGCGACAGCAAGGACAACGACTGCGACGGGCTGACCGACGACGCGGACCCGGGGGTGGTGGGGCAGACCTGGTACCGCGACGCCGACCACGACGGCTACGGCCTCGAGACGGCGACGGTCGTGGCCTGCACACCGCCCTCACCGCCGCCCTGGTGGGTGCTGGTCGCGGGGGACTGCAACGACGAGGACTCGAACGTCTACCCAGGGCAGGTCGAAGCCTGCAACGGAGTGGACGACGACTGCGCTGCGGGGACCGCGGACGGGTCGGGGGTGCCGGGATTCGGGGATGCCTGCGACGGGACGGACGCGGACCTTTGCGCGGAGGGGACCCGGGTCTGCACGGGCGGGCCCGGGCTGGTCTGCAACGACGCCAATGACGCCGACCCGGACCTGTGCAACGGCGCAGATGACGACTGCGACCCGGCGACGGGGGATGGCTCGGCGGAGGCGTGGTTGGGCCAGGCCTGCGACGGGACCGACGCCGACCTGTGCGCGGAAGGCGTCTACGCCTGCACCACGGGCGCGCAGGCGTGCACCGATCCGAACGACGCGGATCCCGAGCTGTGCAACGCGCTTGACGACGACTGCAACCCGGCGACGGGGGACGGATCGGCCGAGGCGTGGTTCGGCCAGGCCTGTGATGGGACCGACGCGGACCTCTGCGCCGAGGGAGCCTTCGCGTGCACGGACGGTGCGCAGTCCTGCACCGACGCCAACGACGCCGACCCGGACCTGTGCAATGGTGCGGACGACGACTGCAACCCGGCGACGGGGGATGGGTCGGGCGAGGCCGGGTTCGGAGCGGCTTGTGATGGAACCGACGCCGACCTCTGCGCGGAGGGGACGCAGGTCTGCGCCGGCGGTCCGGGGCTCGTGTGCAACGACCCCAACGACCTGGACCCGGACCTGTGCAACGCGACGGACGACGACTGCGATCCGGCGACCGCAGACGGCTCGGCAGACCCTCAGGTCGGCGTGGCCTGCGACGGCCCGGACTCGGACCTGTGCGCGGAGGGGACGACGTCCTGCACCGCCGGCGCGATCAGCTGTGGCGACGCGACGGGTGACACGCTGGAGCTCTGCAACGGCCTGGACGACGACTGCGATACCCAGACCGACGAGGGCTTCACGCTGGGCCAGGCCTGCAACGTCGGGGTGGGCGCCTGTGAGCGGAGCGGTCTGACGGTCTGCAGCGCGGACGGGTTGGGTACGGTGTGCAACGCGTCGCCTGGTCTGCCGGCCGATGAGACCTGCAACGCGGTGGACGACGACTGCGACGGCTTCGTGGACGACAACCTGACGCGTGGGACGACCTGCGGCGTGGGGGCGTGCGCAGGGAACCTGGGGATTGAGACGTGCACGGCCGGGACGTGGGGTGGGAACACCTGCGACCCGCTGGCCGGCGCGACGCCGGATACGACCTGCGACGGTGCCGACCAGGACTGCGACGGTCTCGCCGACGATGCGTATGTTCCGCCGCCGACGACCTGCGGTGTCGGAGCGTGCGCCGGCAACACCGGCGTCCTCT
>CAYZDB010000121.1:0-8538 GCA_964476985.1 uncultured Acidobacteriota bacterium
GACGAAGCCGGCGACCTCGAACCGCGTGCCGCCGCCCGCCCCCGGCATGATCAGGGCCCGCGCCGCCAGCCGGCGGGCCTGCTCGGCGGGCGTCATCGCGGCCGGGTCGGGGTCGAGGAGCAGGTCCTCGAGCAGGCCGAGGGCGAGCAGGAAGCGCTCCTGCCGGGCCCGGCCGCAGGGGACCAGCCCCTCCGCGGCCGCCAGGTCGGCCAGGTGGTCCCAGTTGACGTGGGCGGTCAGGTCCTGCTCCCCCGGTTGCGCCAGCAGGTCGAAGACGACGCGGTGCCCGCGGTAGGCGACCAGCGTGCCGTCGGCGTGGTCCTCGTCGGCGAGCCGCGCGGCCGGGTGGCCGTAGTCGATGAAGAGCAGCGCCCCGCGGCCCAGCGCGCGCGCGGCCGCGGCGACGAAGTCCTCCATCGCCAGGCAGATCTCGGCGTCGTCCCCGTCGCGGGCCAGCAGGCCGTAGCGCGCGGCGCGCGCGGCCAGGCGCGGGTCGGAGAGCGGGCCGTCGGTCAGCGCCAGCGCCCCGGCGCCGTCGACGGTCACGTAGCGCTCGACGAGGCCGTCCCTGCGCCGCGTCAGCCAGTGGGTCGGGAGCGCGTCGAGGACCTCGTTGCCGAGGATCACGCCCTGGATCGAGGCCGGGGCCAGTTCGGCCGGGGACGCGGCCCAGCGCAGCGGCAGGCCGGGGTGCCCGGCGGCGAGCCGCTCGGCCTGCGCGGCGCGCAGCGCGTCGCTGGTCTCGACCAGCACCAGTTCCGCCAGCGCGGCGCGCGCGGCGGGGGCGTGGCGGGCCAGCCCGTCGAGCAGGTCGCCCGCGAGCAGCCCCCGGCCGGGGCCCAGCTCGACCAGCTGCCACGGCCCGCCTCCCAGCCGCTCCCAGGCCTCGGCCGCCTGGACCGCCAGCCGGCGGCCGAAGTCGGGCGAAACGTCGGAGGAGGTCGAGAAGTCGCCGGCTCGGCCGGTCGTGGCGCCGGGACGGGCGTAGTAGCCGGCGCCGGGCAGGTAGAGCGCCAGCTCCATGAACTCCCGGAAGGTCAGCGACGCGCCGGCGGCCAGCCGGCGGCGCACCTCGCGCTCGACCGGGGTGACGTCGTCGCTCAACCGCGGCTCAGTAGCGGCCGAATTTCTCGGCGGTGCGGGCCGGGTCGGCCGGGAGCGCGGGACGCGGGTAGACCGCCGAGGCGTAGGTCACCGGGTTCTGCGCGGTCTCGCCGGGCGGGGCCAGCTCGACCGGCTTCGCGCCCCCCGCGGCCTCGGTCGCCTTCCAGCGCTCGTGGGCCGAGGGCTCGCCGCGCATGATCTTGGCCTGCAGCATGATCAGCGCGTCGAGGATCGCCTCGGGGCGCGGCGGGCAGCCCGAGACGTAGAAGTCGACCGGGATCACCTCGTCCACGCCCTGCACGGTGGAGTACGAGTTCATCATCCCGCCGGACGAAGCGCAGGCGCCGATCGCGATCGCCCACTTGGGCTCCGGCATCTGCGCGTAGAGCTTCTGCACCGCCGGGGCCATCTTCTTGGAGACGGTGCCGGCGACCAGCATCATGTCGGCCTGGCGGGGCGAGAAGCGCAGCGCTTCGGCGCCGAAGCGCGCCAGGTCGAAGCGCGAGGCGACCGCGCCCATCATCTCGATCGCGCAGCAGGCCAGCCCCATCGGGAACGGCCACAGCGAGTTCTTGCGGCCCCAGTCGACGATCGCGGACAGGCGCGTGGTGATCGCGCTTTCCCCCAGCGCCTGCTCCGTGTACGGGTTGACCCAGGCCTTGGTTTCGCCCGGCACGATCCAGAGCTTCTTGTCCATGGCGGAAAGGGTATCGGGGGGGGCGGAGGGGTGTCAAACCCGGTGCACGGCGCGGCCCGCGGAGCGCTCCCGGGCCGCGCCGCCCGAGACGCCGCGGCCGGGCGGGCGACGCCCCCTTGCTACAATCGCGCGCGTGCCCACGAGCGAACCCTCCGCACCCGACCAGCCCGACCATCGCGCGGCGGAGGCCTACCTCGACCACCACCTGCACCGCCAGCACGCTCTCGGCCTGCTGTACGGCCTGCTCGCCTACGGCTCGTGGGGCGTCTTCCCGGTCTACTTCAAGGCGCTGGCGGGAGTCTCCGCCGTCGAGGTCCTGGCGCACCGCGTGACCTGGGCCTTCCCGATGCTGGCCGCGCTGGTGCTGCGCGAGCGGCACGGGCGCGACATCGTGCGGGCCCTGGCGACGCCGCGCACCCTGCTCACGCTGCTGGCCACGACGGCGCTCATCGCGGTGAACTGGCTGGTCTACATCTACTCGGTCGCGACCGGACGGATCCTGGAATCGAGCCTGGGCTACTTCATCAACCCGATGGTCAACGTCGCGCTGGGGGTGGTGCTGCTGCGCGAGCGGTTGTCCGTGCCGAAACGGATCGCGGTGGCGCTGGCCGCGGCCGGCGTGCTGTGGCTGACGCTCCGGGTCGGGTCGCTGCCCTGGATCTCGCTGACCCTGGCCTTCTCGTTCGGGATGTACGGGCTGCTGCGCAAGCTGGTGCCGGTCGGCGCGCTGGTCGGGCTGACGATCGAGACGATGCTGCTCTTCCCGTTCTCGGTCGCCTGGCTGGCCTGGGCGGAGTCGACCGGCCACGCCGCGTTCCTGCACCGCGGCCGGCTGATGGACCTGCTGCTCATGCTGGCCGGCCCGCTGACCGCGATCCCGCTGCTCTGGTTCACGGGGGCCGCGCGCCGGCTGCCGCTCTCGACGCTGGGATTCCTGCAGTACATCGCCCCGTCGCTGCAGTTCCTGCTGGCGGTCTTCGCCTACGGGGAGCCGCTGCACGGGGCCCGGCTCGTCGCCTTCGGGCTGATCTGGGCCGCGCTCGCGGTGTTCGCGCTCGCGACCCTGCGCGAAAGTCGGGGACAGCTACCGATTTCCGCCGGGCCGCCTGCGCTCGAGCGGCCGGGCGAGAAACGGTAGCTGTCCCCGGGACCTCAACCCTGGGCGGGCTTCGCCGGCGCGGCCGCCGGGCTCACGCCCAGCTCCGCGTCGATCACCTGCTTGAAGGCCTCGAAGGGCTGCGCGCCGTCGAGCGGGCGGCCGTTGATGAAGAAGGCCGGGGTGCCGCTCACGCCGGCCTCGCGGCCCGCCTCGGCGTTCTTCGTGACCGCCTCGGCCATCTTCCCGCCGTCGAGGCAGGCGTCGAACGCCGCGGCGTCCAGGCCGACCGCGACCGCGGCGGCCTTCAGGTCCGCGACCTCGAGCTTGGCCTGGTTGGCGAAGAGGTAGTCGTGGTAGGCCCAGAACTTCCCCTGGGCGTCGGCGCAGTGCCCGGCCTCGCCGGCCTTGGGCGCCTTGGCGTGGAACGGCAGCGGGTAGTCGCGGAAGACGATCCGGACCTTGTCGCCGTAGGTGCTGGCGATCTGGTCGAGCACCGGCTTGCTCTGGGCACAGTACGGGCACTCGAAGTCGGAGAAGACGACGACGGTGACCGGCGCGTTGGCCGGGCCGCGGGACGGCCCGGTGGCGGCGACCTCGACCCGCGGCAGCTCGGCCTCGGGGAGCGTCATCGTGACCTGCGACGCGGCGCGGAGCTGCCCGATGTACTCCATCAGCCGGGCCTGGGCCTTCTGGTTCCGCAGGTACGGGCCGAGCTGGCCCTTCACCTGCTCGAAGGGGCCGGGCATGCGGGCCTGGTTGTTGGCGTAGAACTCGCGCATCTCGGCCTCGGTCGGCGGCGGGGTCTTCTCCTCGATCTCGACCTTGAGCAGCTCCTCCTCGCTCACTCCGCGCTTCTTGGCCTCGGCTTCCACCAGCCGCTTCGCGACCATCGCGTCGAGGGCGCCCTGGCGCAGCGCGTGCTCCTGCTCGACCGCCTGGCGCCGGAGCTGGCGCAGCTGGGCGGCGGCCTCCTTGTCGACGTCGGCCAGCGTGATGTTCTCGCCGTTGACGACCGCGACGATCGTCGCCGGGCCGAGCGGGGCCTTGCCCGCGGCGGGAGCCGGCTTGGCGGCGGCGTCGGCGGCGGGCGCCTTCTCGGCGCCGCCCTGGCAGGCGATGGTGAGGAGCGCGGCAAGGCAGAGCAGCGCGAGCGCAAACGGGGTGCGGATCGACGATTTCATGCGGTCTCCGGGACCCGGCAGAGGGCCGGGCGAACGCGGGAGTCTCGCCCCAAAGACGCCGGGGGTCAAAACGGCTGGAGGCCGGCCGCGGAGCGGGGCCGGTGGGCGGCCCCGCTCACGGATGGGATGCCGGCCTGGATCGGCCGGCGGGCGAGGGACGGGCCGGCGTGGATCGGGCCGGCACGGAGGACGGCTCCTACGGGCAGACCAGGAACGGCCCCGGGACCGGCACCGGGACCGGCTTATTCGGCGACGGGGTGCACGAGCGGGCGCAGGCGGCCCCCGTGGTGTTGGCGAGGTTGATGCAGCGGCGGTACTCGGCGCTGGTCTTGGTCCGCGACCCGGAGGCCCGCTTGACGCAGGACCGGTACGCGGCCGACTGCGCCGGGTGCTCCTGCGCGCAGGCCTGGACCTGCCGCTCGACCTCGGCCCGCTGCTGCTCGAGCAGGTCCTCGCAGGCCTCGCGGTCGGCGCAGACCTGCTGGCGGCAGGCCTCGATGCACTCGCTGACGTCCGCGGCCGCCGGCAGCGCGGTCCACACGACGAGGGCGCCCGCGACCAGCGCGCAGCGCCCGACAAGGGTCTTGATCGACACCATCGGTCCGTCCTCCCGGGGCAAGAGCATCGGGCTCGGTGGCGCCCCGCCGAGTGGGGATTGTCGGTCGGCAGGGGGCCGGCGACAAGTCTCAGGCGCGATTCAGCTCTCGCGCCGGGTCCCCAGCGGCACGGCGGCCAGGACCCGGGCGCCCTTCCCCCCGGGGTAGACCAGGACGCAGATCGCCCAGCCGTCCAGGGTCAGGTCGTAGAGACCGGGGCGGCGGACGTCGGGCCGCACCGCCGGGGAGAGATCGGTCGCCGAACCGCTCAAGACCGACCCCAGGCGCGTGAGAAGCGGCGGGGGGCAGGCCACACGGGACTCGAGCCAGGCGCCGGGAGCCAGCAGCGGCAGGCGCCGGCCCGACGGGCTGCTCCCGGAAGGGGGCGGTCGGAAGGCGACGGTCGGGGCGGCGCTCATGGGGTCCTCCGGGCTCATCGGGTCAGTCGTCTCGTGGGCACTCTGTACAACGCGCCGCACCCCTCGGGAGTTGCACCGGTCGTCGAGATAATGCGCACGTGCCGGAACTGCCCGACATCGAGCTCTACCTCGCCAGCCTGGATCGGCGCCTTTCCGGGGCACGGTTCGAAAGTCTGCGGCTTACCAGTTCGTTTCTGCTGCGGACGGTCGATCCCGCCCCGGCCGAGCTGGCTGGACGGAAGGTCGCGTCGCTGGCTCGGATTGGCAAGCGAATCGTGATCGGTCTTGAGGGCGAGCTGTACGCGGTGCTGCACCTGATGGTCGCGGGCCGGCTTCGCTGGCGGCCCCGCGGGGCGGCCATCCCGGGGCGGATCGGGCTCGCCGCGCTCGACTTCGACCGCGGCACGCTGCTCGTCACCGAGGCGGGGACGAAACGGCGGGCCGCGCTCCACCTGGTACGCGGGCGGGAGGCGCTGGCGGCGCACGATCCAGGCGGGATCGAGCCGCTGGACTCCTCGCCCGGGGAGTTCGCGGCGGCGCTGGCGCGGGAGAACCACACGCTCAAGCGCGCGCTGACCGACCCCCGGCTGATCGCGGGGATCGGCAACGCGTACTCCGACGAGATCCTGCACCGCGCGCGGCTGTCGCCGCTGCAGTTGACGCGGAACCTCTCCGGAGAGGAGGCGGCCCGCCTCCACGCCGCGACCCGGTCGGTGCTGAGCGAGTGGCTCGACCGGCTGATCGCCGAAACCGGGGAGGGCTGGCCGGAGAAGGTCACGGCCTTTCGCGAGGGGATGGCGGTGCACGGCCGCTTCCGGCAGCCGTGCCCGGATTGCGGCGCGCCGGTGCAGCGGATCGTGCGGGCCGAGAACGAGTGCAACTACTGCGCGCGCTGCCAGACCGGCGGCCGGCTGCTGGCCGACCGCGCGCTCTCGCGCCTGCTGGGCCGGGACTGGCCGCGGTCGCTCGACGAACTGTAGGGGCCCCCCTCCGTGACGGCCCGGAAGAGGAACCCCGCACCTCGGGCCGGCACGGAGACCGGCCCCCGGGGGGCGCGTGCGCGGGGGCGCCGGGCCGGAGCCGCTCGTCGGCCCCCGCCGACCGCCCGCGCGGCGGCCTCTTTGCGGATTCCCCCGGCGGGAGACAGTCTTAGCCGCTTTTCCTCCGGAGGAATCCCGTCATGAAGCGCCGTTCCGCTCTCCTCGCCGTCCTGGTCCTCCTGGCCCTGGCGATCGCCCCGGCCGCGCTGGCCCAGGCCGCCGGCAAGCCCGCCGCGTCATCCGCTTCCGCCGCAGCCACCCCCTCCCCCGCCGCCCGGTCGGTCCTGGCGACGATGGACCCCAAGGCCGACCCGTGCGTCGACTTCTACCGCTACGCCTGCGGCGGCTGGCTGGACGCGACGAAGATCCCGCCCGACCAGTCGCGCTGGGGCCGCGGCTTCACCGAGATCGCGGAGCGGAACCGGCTGGTGCTCCGGGACATCCTCGAAGCGGCCGCCAAGGCGCCGAAGAACGACGACGAGCGCAAGGTCGGCGCGTTCTACGCCTCGTGCATGGACGAAGCGAAGATCGAGGAGCTGGGGGCCAAGCCGCTCGAGCCGATGCTGAAGGAGATCGCGACCGTCAAGGACGGCGCGTCGCTGATGACGGTCGCCGGGAAGATGCAGGCCCTGACCTACGGCCCGCTGTTCGGCCTCGGCGTCGAGGCCGACTTCAAGAACCCCAACGTCAACATGGCGATGCTGATCCAGGGGGGCATCGGGCTCCCCGACCGCGACTACTACCTGAAGGACGACGAGCGCAGCGTCGGCCTGCGCACCGCCTACGAGCAGAACGTGGCGAAGATGCTGCAGCTGGCCGGCGACACGCCGGAGGCCGCGACGGCCGCGGCGAAGTCCGTGGTCGGCTTCGAGACCGAGCTGGCGAAGTTCTCGCGCGAGCGCGCCGCGCTGCGCGACGTCGAGAAGCTCTACAACAAGAACGACATGGCCGGGCTGCAGAAGATGACGCCGGGCCTCCCCTGGAACGACTTCCTGGCGGGCGCCGCACTGGCAGCCCCGAAGGACGTCAACATCGCGACGCCGGAGTTCTTCGAGGGGCTGGCCAAGCTGGCCGCCGCGACGCCGCCCGCCACGCTGCAGAACTACCTGCGCTGGAACCTGATCCGCGGCGCCGCCCCGCGGCTGCCGAAGGCCTTCGTCGACCAGAACTTCGAGTTCTACGGCAAGACGCTGGCAGGCCAGAAGGAGCTGCAGGCGCGCTGGAAGCGCTGCGTGCAGGCGACCGACGGCGCGATGCCGGAGATTCTCGGCAAGCTGTTCGTCGAGAAGCAGTTCGCCGGCGCGAGCAAGAAGACCGCGAAGGAGATGATCCTGGCGATCGAGGAGTCGTTCGGCGTCGGGCTCGGGAAGCTCTCCTGGATGGACGAGGCGACCGCCAAGCGCGCGGCCGGCAAGCTGGCGACGCTGGTCAACAAGGTCGGCTACCCCGACAAGTGGATCGACTACGGCAAGCTCGAGGTCAAGGCCGGCGACTACTTCGGCAACGCCCAGCGCGCGGACGTCTTCGAGTTCCGCCGCGCCGCCGACAAGATCGGCAAGCCGGTCGACCGCACCGAGTGGGGGATGTCGGCTCCCACCGTCAACGCCTACTACAACCCGCTCTGGAACGAGATGGTCTTCCCGGCCGGGATCCTGCAGCCGCCGTTCTTCGACGCCTCGTTCCCGATGGCGATGAACTTCGGCGGGATCGGGATGGTGGTCGGCCACGAGCTGACCCACGGCTACGACGACGAGGGGCGCAAGTTCGCACCGGACGGCCAGCTCAAGGAGTGGTGGGAGCCGGCGGTCAGCGAGCGGTTCGACAAGCAGGCGGCCTGCATCGACGAGCTGTACTCCGGCTTTGAGGTCCAGCCGGGCGTGAAGCTGAACGGCAAGCTGACCCTGGGCGAGAACATCGCCGACTTCGGCGGGCTCAAGTACTCCTACCGGGCGTACAAGGACTGGGCGAAGAAGAACCCGTCGAGCACGCCGGCCGTCCCCGGCCTGACCGACGACCAGCTCTTCTTCGTCGGCTTCGCGCAGACCTGGTGCACGCTGGCCACGCCGGAGATCGAGCGCGTGCTGGCCAACGTCGACCCGCACTCGCCGCCGCGCTTCCGCGTCAACGGCCCGGTCTCCAACACGGCCGAGTTCGCGGCCGCCTTCCAGTGCAAGGCCGGCACCCCGATGAACCCGGAGAAGACCTGCGCCGTGTGGTGAGTCTCCGGTTATAGTGGGACACGAGCGGGGCCGGGGGGGCTTGCCCCCCCGCCCGTTATATTAAAGGAGGGGGTTTGAGGTGGGTGGAGGGTGTTGGAGTGTTGGGGTGACAAGTGTTGGGGTGAGAAGTGTTGGGGTGGAAGGTGTTGGGGTGGAAGGTGTTGGGGTGGAAGGTGTTGGGGT
>CAYZDB010000122.1:0-8299 GCA_964476985.1 uncultured Acidobacteriota bacterium
GCGCGTCCCCCTCCGCGAACCACTGCGCGAACATCTGGTCCACCATGTTCTCGAGTTCGTTCTCGGCCGGCGGCGGGGCCCGGTGGGCCGAGGCCGTGGTGATCGCGGCGGGAGCGGCGGTCCGGGTTGCCGCCGCCGGCGCGCCCCCTTCGGCCGGGTGCGCCGCCGAGACGTTCGCCGCCTGGCCCAGCGCCCGCTCGGCGGCGGCCAGCAGCAGCCGGTCGTCCTTCGGCCGCTCGAGGAAGAGCTCGGCGCCGACGTCGCGCGCGAACGCCTTCCAGCGGGCGCCGCGCAGCGAGCGCGACGCGAGGATCATCGGGACCGGCCCCCCGGCCGCGAACCGCTCGGCCACGCTGGTGCACAGCCGCATCCCCTCCGCCTCGTCCGGGCGGGCCGGGTCGATCAGGACCAGGGCGGGCGGTCCGGCCGCCAGCGCGCGGTCGAGCTCCGCGTGGTTGCGGACCAGCGTGAACGGGATGCCGCGGGTGGCCAGCAGGGCGCCGGTCAGCTCGGCGGCGACGGGATCGAAGTCGATCAGGAGAACGCGCTTGTCCAAGGTACCCTCGGGTCATGCCCCCTTGGAGAAGCTAGGTCGTGGCAGTGCGTCGATCAACGCGGCCGTTCAGGGCCTGCCGGGCTCCAGACGGGGGCGGGAGACGGGACCCGTCCCCGGGTCCCGGCCCGGAGGACCGGCCCCCGGGGACGGCCGAGTCCCTCCGCTACTGGCTCTGCTCGAGGCGGATGGCCGCGATCAGCGAGTCGGCCGGAGCCCCGACCCCGAGGCGCTTCGCCGCCTCGGCCTGGACCATCGCCTCGCCGAAGCGCTTGAGGCGCAGCAGCGCCTCGCCGTAGGCGAGGTGCGCGTTGGCGTCCGAGTCGCGGATCTCCACCGCGCGTTTCAGCTGGGCCGCGGCCTCCTCGTAGCGGCCGACCGCGAGCAGGTGGTTGCCGAGGATGAACCGGATGTCGCCGTCGCCGGGACGGAGCTCCATGGCCCGCGTCCAGTACTCGATCGCGCGCTGGGTCTGCCCCATCGCCTCCATGACGCGCGCGAGACGCATCTGCACCTGCGCGTTGTCGGGGCTGTGCTCCGCGGCCTGCTGCATGTTGGCCAGCCCCTCCGGGATGTTCCCCTTGCTGTAGAGGAACAGCCCCAGGTTGAGCTGCGCGCCGCCGTTGGACGGGTCGAGCTTCACCGCCTCGCGCAGGTACTCCTCGGCCTCCTGGCTCGAGCCCTGGCGCCAGCGGATCGATCCCGCCGTGAAGTAGGCCTCCGCCTTGAGCCGGGGCGACGCAAGCGGCGAGCGGGCCGCGCGCAGCGCCACGTCGGCCGCCTCGGCGTCGCGCTTCGCGGCGGTCAGCCCCTTCGCGTAGAGCAGCAGCACGGTCGGGTCGTCGGGAGCCAGGCCCGAGGCCCGCACCAGCGCCGCCAGCCCCTCGTCGACCTTTCCGGTCCGCACCAGCGCGAGCCCGTAGTGGCCCTGCGCGGCGGCGTCCCCGGGCCGCGCCTTCGCCTCCGCCTCGAGCTTCGCGAGGTCGGGGCGGGTCTCCGCGGCTCCCGGCCCGGAGCCGGTGACGGGACCCGGTTCCTGGGCCGGCGCGGCCGGCGCGAGGCCCAACGCCAGCGCCAGGGCCAGCGCCAGCGCGGCCGGCGCCCGGCGCCTCACGCCCCCTCCCGCGCGCGCACGCCGGCGATCCGCACCAGCCCGTGGTGCTCGAGCCGCTTGTAGAGGTTCGAGCGCGGCGTTCCGATCGCCTGCGCCGTCCGCGTGATGTTCCAACCGTTCTCCTCCAGGCGCGCCAGGAGATAGTCGCGCTCCGAGCGCTCCTTGAACTCGCGCAGCGTCGGGGCGTCCAGCCAGCCGCCGTCCGGCGCGGCCGCCGCCGGATCGGCGCCCGGCAGGTCGTCCAGCTCGACCGTCTCTCCCGGGGCCAGGATCAGGGCGCGCTCGATCACGTTCGACAGCTCGCGCACGTTGCCCGGCCACGGCCGGGCGGCCAGCGCCGCCAGCGCCGCCGGGGAAAAGCGCCGCGGGCGGAAGTTGTTGTCCTCCACGACCCGCTGCGCGAGCTGCTCGACCAGCTGCGGGATGTCCTCGCGCCGCTCGCGCAGCGGCGGGATCGGGATCGGCAGGACCGAGAGCCGGTAGTACAGGTCCTCGCGGAACCGGCCCGCGGCGATCTCGGACCGGAGATCCTTGTTCGTCGCGGCGATCACGCGCACGTCGACGCGGACCGGCGCCCCGGCGCCGAGCGGCTCGATCTCGCCCTCCTGCAGCGCCCGCAGCACCTTGGCCTGCGTGCGCAGCGACATGTCGCCGATCTCGTCGAGGAAGATCGTTCCGCCGTGGGCCCGGGCGAAGCGCCCCTTCTGGCGCGCGGTGGCGCCGGTGAACGAGCCCTTCTCGTGGCCGAACAGCTCGGACTCGATCAGGTCGTCGGGGATCGCGGCGCAGTTGACCTTGATGAACGGGCCGTCGGCCCGCCCGGAGACCCGGTGGATCGCCCGCGCGACGAGTTCCTTCCCGGTGCCCGACTCGCCGGTGATCAGCACCGTCGCCTGGGCCGGCCCGGCGCGGGCGATCAGCTCGCGCACCCGCAGCATCGCGGGCGAGTCGCCCACCAGCCGGTAGCGGTCCTCCTCGTCGCGGCGCCGCGAGGCGACCTCCTCGCGCAGGTGGGCCCGCTCGAGCAGCCCGGCGATCCGGGCCAGGACCACGTCCCGCTCGAGCGGCTTCTCGAGGAAGTCCTGCGCGCCGAGCCGCAGCGCGGCGACCGCGGTCTCGATCGTGCCGTGGCCGGAGACCATCAGGACCGGCAGGGCCGGGTGCAGCGCGTGGATCCGCTCCAGCGCCTCGAGCCCGCTCATCCCCTTCATCCGGATGTCGAGCAGCGCGGCGTCGGCGGGCGCGCGGGAGAGGATCGAGAGCGCATCCTCCCCGCTCGACGCCTCGAGGACCCGGTACCCCTCGTACTCGAGGATCATCCGCAGCGCGTCGCGGATGGCGGCCTCGTCGTCGACGACGAGGATCGCGGCACCGGGGTACCTCGAGGCCACGGCCGTCACTTCTTCGCGGCGGGCGCGCGGAAGAAGATCAGCCCCTGGTCGCCGTCCTGCGAGCGCACGATCACCCGCACGACGTCGCCCGGCTTGATCCCCTGGACCACGCTGCGGAACTCGGCGACGGTCGGGGTCGGCTTGCCGTTGACGTCGGTGATCACCCCGCCGGGACGCAGCCCCTCGCGGTAGGCGTTGGAGGCCGGGTCGACGTCGGTCACCAGCACGCCGCGGATCCCGCGCTTCTCCAGCGGCTCGCGCATCTCGGGCCGCACCGGCCGGACCGTGATCCCGAGGCTGGTCTCGCTCTCGGCTTCCTTGGGCGAGGGGGTCGGCGCCGCGCGGCCTTCCTCCTCCTCGAGACCGATCCTCCGCTCCGCCAGCGTGACGTTGAAGGCCAGCTTCTGCCCCTTCTTGGCCTGCGCGTCGTAGCGCCAGACGTCGAGCCGCACGGTGTCGCCCGGCCGCTTCGCGCTGATCGCGCTGACCAGCTCGGTGCTGTTCGACACGGACCGCCCGTCGACGGCGAGAATGACGTCCTCCTGGCGCACCCCGGCCTTGGCCGCCGGGGTGTCCTCGTCGACCCGCTGCACCAGCGCACCCTTGTTGTCGGGAAGGCCGTAGAAGCTGGCGCCGTCCGCGGAGAGCGGGCCGACCGAGACGCCCAGGTACCCGCGGCGCACCGTCCCGGTCGAGACCAGCTGATCCAGCGAGCGGCGCGCGGCGTCGATCGGCAGCGCGAAGCCGATCCCCTCGATCAGCCCCTCGCGGCCGCGGAACGGGTTGCCGTCGTTGCGCACGATCGCCGTGTTGATCCCGATCACCTCGCCGCGGGCGTTCAGCAGCGGACCGCCCGAGTTGCCGAAGTTGATCGCGGCGTCGGTCTGGATGTAGTCGCCCAGCTCCGCGGCGTCGAAGCCGAGCCGCCGGCCCTTGCCGCTGACGACGCCGGCGGTGACGCTGTTGCGGTACATGATCGGGTTGCCGATCGCGACGACCCATTCGCCGACGCGCAGCGAGTCGGAGCTGCCCAGCGGCAGCGCCGCCACCGGCTCGTCGGACTCGATCTTGATCACTGCCAGGTCGAGGTAGGGGTCGACGCCGACCAGCTTGGCCTCGAACTCGCGGTCGTCGGAGGTGCGGACCCGCAGGTCCTCGGCCTTCTCGACGACGTGGCGGTTGGTCATGATGTAGCCGTCGGTCGTGAAGAAGAAGCCGGAACCACCCGACTGCTGCGGGCGCGAGCGCGGCTGCGGCTCCGCATCGGGCTCCCCTTCCGGCTGCTGCTCCTCCTCGAAGAAGCGGCGGAAGAACGGGTTGTCCCGGAACATCTCGTGCGGGTCCTGCTGGTCGGTGACGTAGGAGATCGAGGCGATCTGCACGACCGAGGGGATGGCCCGCTCCGCCAGGTCGGCGAACGACGGCGGCGCAACGGCCGCCGCAGGGGGCGGGGGTGGCGCCAGCTTGAGCTGGGAGGACTCCGCGCTGGCCGGAGCGAGCGCCGTCGCGACCGCGCCGGAGCCGCCACCGGCGCCCGCCCGGGGAGCGACCGTCGCGACCAGCGCGCCGAGCCCGACCGCCGCGGAGAGCATCACCGTCATGCCGAAGAAACCCGTCGACTTCATGCCCAACCTCCGGGACCCCAGGGGGCCCGTCATCCGGCTCCCCGCCGCGGGGAGCCCGAAAGATTGCGCCGGGGCGCGCCGGGCCGCCAATCCGCCCGGCCGGCGCCCCCGGACCGCACCCGGGGTCAGTCCCAGAGCGCGTCGTTGCCCGCGACCGGGAACCCCTCCTCGCGGTACTGCTTGATCTTGCGCTGCAGCGTGCGCAGCCCGATCCCGAGCATCTCGGCGGCCTGGGTCCGGTTGCCCCCGGTCAGGTCGAGCGTGCGCAGGATCACCTCGCGCTCGATCTCCTCCATCCGCCGGCCGACCATCGCGGCGGCGCCCCCCGGCGGGTCGGCGCCGGACGCCGCCGGGGCGGCGGAGACGGCCGCCCGGCGCAGTTCCTCCGGGAGCTGGCCCGGCCCGACTTCCTCGCCCGGGTGGAGAATGACGATCGACTCCATCAGGTTCCGCAGCTCGCGCACGTTCCCCGGCCAGGGGGCCCGCTTGAGCAGCTGCGCCGCCTCGGCGGTCAGCGCCGGGACCGCGCGGTCGTTCTCGCGCGCGAAGCGTTCCAGGAAGGAGGCCGCGATCAGCGGGATGTCGTCGCGCCGCTCGCGCAGCGCGGGGACGGCCAGGGTGACGACCGCCAGGCGGTAGAACAGGTCCTGCCGGAACTCGCCGCGGTCGGCCATCTGGCCCAGGTCGCGGTTGGTCGCGGCCAGCACGCGGACGTCGACCCGGACCTCCTCCGTGCCGCCGACCCGCATGAAGCGCTGCGACTCGAGCGCGCGCAGCAGCTTGACCTGGAGGGTCAGCGGCAGCTCCCCGATCTCGTCGAGGAACAGCGTCCCCCCGTGGGCCAGCTCGAACTTCCCGGGCTTGCGGGCCTGCGCGCCGGTGAACGCGCCCCGCTCGTGGCCGAACAGCTCGGACTCCAGGATCTCGTGCGGGATCGCCGCGCAGTCGACCGGCAGGAAGGTCTGGCGGGCGCGCGGCGAGAGCCGGTGGATCGCCCGCGCGACCAGCTCCTTGCCGGTCCCCGACTCGCCCAGGATCAGCACCGACGAGCGCGCCGGTGCGACCTGCTGCAGCTTGCGGAACATCTCGACCATCGCCGGCGCGCGCCCGACCATCCCCTCGAACGAGCCGTCGTGGCGCAGGATGCTCTCGATCCCGCGGTACTCGTTGACCTCGCGGCCGAGCCGGATCTTCTCCATCAGGTTGGCGACGCGGGCGCGCAGGACCTCGAGGTTGACCGGCTTCTCGAGGTAGTCCTCGGCCCCGAACTTCATCGCGCCGACCGCGGTCTCGACCGAGCCGTAGGCCGTGATCATCAGGGCGCCGATGTCGGGGACCATCTCCCGCGCGCGGCGCAGCACCTCGAGCCCGTCGATCCCGGGCATCTTGAGGTCGGTCACCAGCAGCTCGATGTCGGGGTGCTCGCGCAGCCAGCCCAGCGCCTCGAGCCCGTCCGCGAACGGAAAGACCTCGTACCCGACGCGCTGCAGGGCGCGCGCCATCGCCAGCCGCCCCGCCGCGTCGTCGTCGACCAGGATCAGCCGTCCCTTCGTGCCGTTCTCTTCCATCACTCTCCCGCGGGGCCGGGCCCCGGGCCCGAGCCGAGCAGGGCCAGCATCCCGGCCTCGTCGAGCACCGGGATCCCCAGCTCCTGCGCCTTGGCGAGCTTGCTGCCGGCGTCGGCGCCGGCGACCACGAAATCCGTCTTGCGGCTGACGGACGAGGCGACGCGCGCGCCGGCCTGCTCGAGCCGGGCCGCCGCCTCGTCGCGCGTCAGCGTCGGCAGCGTGCCGGTCAGGACGACGGTCCGGCCGGCCAGCGCGCCGGCCGGCGGGGCGCGGTTCTCCTCCGGCTCCTCGAGGTTCAGGCCGCGCCGGGCGAGCCGCGCCAGCAACTCGGTCCCGGCGTGCGAGCGGAAGAAGCGCGCCAGCGAGGCCGCCGTCTCGGGGCCGACCTCGCGCACCGCGGTCAGCCGCGCCGCCGCGTCGTCGGCGCGCGCCGCCGCGGCCAGTGCGTCGAGCGTGCCGAACTGCCGCGCCAGCAGCTTCGCGGCGCGCTCGCCGACGTGCCGGATCCCGAGCGCAAAGAGCAGCCGGTGCAGCGGGCGCGAGCGGCTGGCCTCGAGCTGCGCGACCAGGTTGAGCGCCGACTTCTCCCCCATCCGCTCGAGTCCCGCCAGCTCCCCGGCGTCGAGGCCGTAGAGCTCCGACACGTCGCGCACCAGGCCGCGCTCGACCAGCTGGTCGATCAGCGCCGGGCCGAGCCCCTCGACGTCCATCGCGGTCCGCCGCGCGAAGTGGCGCAGCGTCTCCTTGAGGCGCGCCGGGCAGTTGGGGTTGGCGCAGCGCAGCGCGACCTCGCCCTCCTCGCGCGCCACCGGCTCGCCGCAGGCCGGGCACTCCGCGGGAGGGACGATCGGGCTCGCGCCGGCCGGCCGGCGCTCCAGCACGGGCCCGACGACCTTGGGGATCACCTCCCCGCCCTTCTCGACCAGCACCGTGTCCCCGATCCGGACGTCGAGCCGTGCGATCTCGTCGAGGTTGTGGAGCGTCGCGCGCGAGACGGTCGAGCCGGCCAGCCGCACCGGGTCCAGTTCGGCGACCGGCGTGAGCACTCCGGTGCGGCCGACCTGCCAGGTGACCCCGGCGAGCCGCGTCGCCTCCCGCGCCGCGGGGTACTTGAAGGCGACGGCCCAGCGCGGCGCCTTGCTGGTCGCGCCGGCCCGCTGCTGGAGCGCCCGGGACGCGGCCTTGACCACGATCCCGTCGATCTCGTACGGCAGCCCGTGACGGCGCTCGGCCCACTCGCGGATGTAGTCGAGCACCGCCGGCAGCCCTTCCAGGCGCGCGCGGTGCGGGTTGGTCCGCAGCCCGGCGGCGGCCAGCTCGTCGAGCCCCGCGAACTGGTCGTCGGGCGGCTCGCCGTCGATCGCCAGCGCCTGCCAGAACTGCAGGTCGAGCGGCCGCGCGGCGACGACGCGCGGGTCCTGCATCCGCAGCGTCCCGGCCGCCGCGTTGCGCGGGTTGGCGAACGGGGCCTCGCCGTTCTCCTCGCGCTCGGCGTTCAGGGCCACGAAGGCCTCGCGCGGGAAGTAGACCTCCCCGCGGGCCTCGAGCGCGCGGTGCGGGCCTGCCAGGCGCAGCGGCAGCGAGCGGATCGTCCGCACGTTGGCGGTGATCTCCTCGCCCACCGCGCCGTCGCCACGCGACACGGCGCGCGCCAGCCGCCCGTCCTCGTAGGTCACGCTGACCGAGACGCCGTCGATCTTGTGCTCGACCGAGAACTCGATCCCGTCTCCCTCGGCGAGCCCGCCGGCGCGCCGCAGCCGGGCCTCCCACTCGACCAGCTCCTGCTCGCTGTAGGCGTTCTCGAGCGAGAGCATCGGCTCGGCGTGCCGCACCTGCGGGAAGTCGCCCGTCGCCGGGAACCCGACGCGCTGCGTCGGGGAGTCGGGCGTCACGAGGTCCGGGTACTTCGCCTCGATCTCCGCCAGCTCGCGCTCGAGCGCGTCGTACTCCGCGTCGGCGATCTCGGGCGCGGCCAGCGCGTAGTAGAGCCGGCGGTGGCGCCACAGCTCCGCCCGCAGCGCCTCGGCCCGCGCGGCCGCCTCGCGCCG
>CAYZDB010000123.1:0-8214 GCA_964476985.1 uncultured Acidobacteriota bacterium
TTCGCGCACGGCCCACAGCGCGACGACCAGACGGTCGTCGTGGTCCGCCGCCCTGCCGGGAACCGGTAGGGGCCGCCCTCCGTGGCGGCCCGGACGACGCCGGGCGCACCGCGGCCGGGGCGCGGCGTCAGCGCGCGACGGCCTGGGCCCGCACCTCGCGGATGATCGTCACCTTGATCCGGCCCGGGAAGTCCATCTCGGACTGGATCCGCTGCGTCAGGTCGTGGGCCAGGAGCGCGACCCCGTCGTCGTTGATCCGCTTCGGCTCGACGATCACCCGGATCTCGCGCCCGGCCTGGAGCGCGTAGCAGCTGTCGACCGCCTGGAACGAGCGCGCCAGTTCTTCCAGCTGCGTGACCCGCCGGATGTAGTCGACGGTGGTCCGCCGACGGGCCCCGGGGCGCGCGCCGGACAGGGCGTCCGCCGCGGCGACCAGGACCGAGATCGGGTCGATCACCTCGCAGTCGTCGTGGTGCGACTCGATGGCGTTGACGACCACCGCCGGCTCGCCGTACTGCCGGGCCAGCTTCCCGCCGATCTCGGGGTGGGTCCCCTCGCGCTCGAAGTCGACCGCCTTGCCGATGTCGTGCAGCAGCGCCGCGCGCTGCGCCAGCTTCTGGTCGAGCCCCAGCTCGGCCGCCATCATCCCGCACAGCCAGGCCGCTTCCTTGACGTGCTCGAGCACGTTCTGGCCGTAGCTGGTGCGGTACCTCAGGCGCCCCAGCAGCCCGACGATCTCGGGGTGCACCGAGCGGAAGTTGAACTCGTCGATCGCCTCCTGGCCGGCCTTCTGCATCTCCTGCTCGAGCCGCTTCCGGCTGGAGGCCACGACCTGGATGATCTTCCGCGGGTGGATCGTCCCGCCCTCGATCAGCCGCTCGAGCGCCCGCTTGGCCACCTCGCGCTTGACCGGGTTGAAGCCCGAGACCAGCACGTGAGTCGGGTCGTCGTCCATCACCAGCTGCATCCCCGTCAGCTTCTCGAAGGTGCGGATGTTCCGGCCCTCGGCGCCGATGATCCGCCCGCGGAGCTGCGGGTCGGGCAGCGGGACGGTGTAGACGCTGCGCTCGGCCGAGAAGTCGGAGGCCATCCGCTCGATCGCCAGCGCCATGATCTTCTGCGCCTCGAGCTCGGCATGCCGCTGGGCCTCTTCCTTGATCGCCCGGACCTCCGACGCCGCGGACTGGCGGGCCTCGGCCCGGAAGGCCTCGATCACCTGCCGCTTGGCCTCGTCGCGCGACAGGCCGGCGACCTCCTCCAGCCGCAGGATCGTCTGCTGCTCCAGCTCGGTCACCCGCTCGCGCTGCCGGGTGAGCTCCTGGCGCTTGCGGTCGATCTCCCCTTCCCGCTCCCCCAGCAGCTCGTCGCGCCGGGCCAGCGCCCGGTCGCGGTCGACCAGGCGCCGGTGCAGGCGCTCGGCCTCCTCCTCCTGCTCGGTGACGCGGGCCAGGCGGGTCCGTTCCTCTTCGGCCCAGCGCTCGCGCTTGGCGGACGCTTCCTGCTCGGCCTGGGCGATCAGCCCGCGAACCTGTTCGTCGGCCCGCGAGCGGGCCTGCTCCAGCAGGGCGGAGGCTTCGCGGCGCGCGGTGGCGACGATTCCCCGGCCGCCGCGCGCGGCGACCAGCCAGCCGAGGAGGGCACCGAAGAGCAGGCCGGAGAGGCCCGCGACCACCAGCCACACGGCCAGCGGTCCCGCGGCATCGACAGCCAGGAGCAGTCCGTTCATGTCGCCTCCAGGAGCCCCGTGGGCTCGGCCGGAAGGCGACGCCGTGCGCCCCGCTCAGCTCCCCCGGGCCGCGGCCGCGGGGCCGCCGCCGTACCGGATCTGCCGGTTTCCTCCTCCGCCGGGATGAACGGGCCAGGTGTCGCGGAGGGTCGGGAGGTCTGGGTGCCGAACGTCGAAAGAGACGGGTGGACGCGGCCTGCCGGGCGCCGGGACGGGGGAGAACTGCAGCGAGTGGCGCGGCGCCGGGAAGAGCCGGGTGCAACCGGTCGAACGGGCGATCCCCGAGATGAGCTGCGCGAGGCGGACCAGCCACGCGACCAGTCCCAGGGGGGACTGGCCCGGTGACAACTCCTGCGCGCTGAAAACTCTGCGAACGTCCGGGGACGGTCGCTTCAGGGACCGCCGGGGCGTCATGCGTGCCTTCCGTGGGCGGTATTCAGCCGCCCGTCGGTTGATGCTACCGGCCTGCGGCGCGGCGGTCAATCCAAGCCGGGTCAGCCAGATGAGGACGGCTTGCCGCCCGGCTTGGAGGACGCGGCCGAACTCTTGGAGCTTCCCCCGCCCTCGCCGGAACCGGAACTCGATTTCTGGGACGGTGCGTCTTTCGACGGCGCCTCCCCCGCGCCCCCCGCCTTGCGCGACCCCGACCCGCCGTAGCCGTCGGCGTACCAGCCGCCCCCCTTGAGCAGGAAGGCGGTCCGGGAGAGCAGCTTCTCGAGCCGGCCGCCGCACTTGCTGCAGCGCTTGAGCGGGCCTTCCGAGATCTTCTGGATGACCTCGAACTCGTCGCCGCAGGCCTGGCAGCGGTACTCGTAGATCGGCATCGGCTTGCGCTCCCGTCCCCGGCCCGGTGGCCGGGCGGTCGATTCCGGCCGGAAAGTAGGATCGTCCCCCGCCGGTGTCAAACCCGGCGCGGCCTCACGCTCCCCCGTCCGGTCGCTGCGGTTCTCCCGCGTCCCAGACCTCGACCGGGGCGAAGCCGGTGTAGTCCGCGGCCACGAAGACCAGGTCGACCCCGCCGTGCGGCCCGCGCGGCGCCCAGCGGTGGTCGTCAGCGTGGAGGTGGCCGTAGACCGCCCGCGCCACCCCTGCCGCGGCGAGCTTCTCGAGCACGCGGCTGGCCGTCCCGCCCGGCCCCAGCGGCGGGTAGTGCAGCAGCGCCAGCAACGTGTCGCCGGGCTGCGCCAGCCGCCGGGCCGCGGCCAGCGAGAGCCCCAGCCGTTCCAGCTCGCGGTGGTAGAGCGGCGGGTCCTTCTCGGGGTCGCTCCACGGCATGTCGGGCAGGTTCCAGCCGCGCGCCCCGCAGAGCACGACCCCCTCCGGGAGCCGCAGCGCGTCCTTGTCGAGCGCGGCCAGGCCGGGCGGGAGCGCGGCGCGCACCTTGCCGATCGACGACCACCAGGTGTCGTGGTTCCCCTTCAGCAGGACCTTCAGCCGCCCGCGGCGCTCGGCGAGGAACTGCAGGTCGGGCGCCGCCTCCGCCAGGTTGTGGGCCCACGAGATGTCGCCGGGGACGAGCACCACGTCGTCCGGCCCGACCGCCGCGTCCCACGCCGCGGCGATCTGCCGCGGGTGGTCGGCCCACAGCGGGCCGAAGACGTCCATCGGCTTGGGACGGCCGAACGAGAGGTGCGGGTCGCCCAGCGCGAAGATCTTCACGCCTTCGCGGCCGCCCCCGACCCGGGGCCCAGGCCCAGCACGTTCTTCACGACGTGCGTGGCGAATTTCGGGTTCTCGAGCAGGCGCCGGATCGAGTAGCCGAACCAGCCGTTCCCGTAGGGGACGTAGACCCGCATCTTGTAGCCCTGGCCGACGATGATCCGCCGCAGCTCGGGGTCGACGCCGAGCAGCATCTGGAACTCGTAGCGGTCGCGCGGAAGATCGAGCGCGCGGGCCATCGCCTGGCCGCGGAAGACGAGCCACTCGTCGTGGGTCGCCACGGCGGTGTAGCCCTTCCCCTTCATCAGGATCTCCATCGCCGCCACGAACGCCGCCCGCACGGTGTCGAACTGCTGGTACGCGAGGGCCCGCGGCTCGACGTAGATCCCCTTGCACAGCCGGACCGACGCCCCGGCGTCCGCCAGCCTCGCGGCGTCGTCGAGGGTCCGCCGCAGGTAGGCCTGGAGCACGACGCCGACCTTCTCGAACCCCGCCTCGCGCAGCCGGAAGTAGAGGTCGAGCGTGGCCTGGGTGTAGGGGCTGTCCTCCATGTCGAGGCGCACGAACAGGCCGTGCCTGGCAGCCCGCTCCAGCACCGCGCTGATCGAGCGGAAGGCCAGCTCGGGCGCGATCGCCAGCCCCATCGCCGTCGGCTTGATCGAGACGTTGGCGTCCAGCCCGTCGGACACGATCCGGTCGATCGTCTTCCCGTACTGGTCGACGAAGTACTGGACCTCGCCCTCGTTCTTGACCCACTCGCCGAGGACGTCGACGGTGGCGCACACCCCCTCGCCGTTCAGCTCGCGGATCGTCCGCGCGGCGTCGTCGAGCGTGTCGCCCGCGATGTAGGTCCGGGCGAAGCGCCAGACCAGGGGCTTGGGCGTCATCAGCAGGATCTTCAGCAGCGCACGCTTGCTCTTCGTCATCCGTCTCGGCTCCGCGGCGCCATTATCGCGGAAGGGCCGCTGGCCGGCCCAGCACCCGCGCGAGCGCCTTCACCATCTCGTCGCTCCCGGCCGCGGCGTCGGCCGGGCCGTCCGCCCCGAGGAACCCGGGGGTCCAGACCAGCCGCCGCGCCTCGTCCACCGCGGCCGTGCGGGGGGAGAGCGCGAAGGCGTCGATCGCCAGCCCCGGCTCGAGCCGGGACAGCACCTCGATCCCCAGCCCGATCGCCCCGAGCGGGGCGCCGCGCGCGCGCAGCGCCACCAGCGGGCCGCGGACCGCCTCCGCCAGCTCGGCGGCGCGCCCCGGCTCGAGCGCGCCGGAGAGCAGCGACTTCACCACTCCCGCCCCGCCGGGAACCACCAGCGCACCGAGCCCGGCCACCTCGGCCGCGTCGAACGGCCGCAGCGGGCCGCGCGCGAGCCGCGCGCTCTCGACGTCGAGCCGGCGCGGCGCGGCGGCCTCGTCGAGCGTGCCGGAACGGTGGTCGACGACGTCGCCCTGCGGGCCGTCCGGCGCCAGGAACGCCACGCGCAGCCCGTGCCGGTCGAGCGCCAGCGCCGCCAGCGCGGCCTCGAACGGATCGGTGCCGTCGTGGGCTCCGCAGCCGGCGAGGAGGATGCCGACGCGCAACACGGGATCGCGGTCCTCGCGGGAGAGGAAGGGGGGGAGGGGCATCGTCGCCGCCGGGCCCCGGCCTGTCAACAGCCGCGTCCGGCGGGGTGCGGTCGCGCCGTATACTGGCCGTGCCGTTCCCGGAGCGCGCCCCCGTGAAGATCGTCATCCTGTCCCGCTCCCGGTTCCTTTACAGCACCGCCCGCCTGGCCCTCGTCGGCCGGGTGCGGGGCCACGACGTCCGGGTGATCGACCCGCTGCGCTGCGCGATGCTGGTCGACGGGGAGCGCTCGGCGCTGCTGTACCGCGGCGAGCCGCTGGGGCCGGTCGACGCGGTCCTCCCGCGTCTCGGCCGTTCGTGGTCGTTCGCCGGGCTCGCCGTGCTGCGACAGTTCGAGTCCCTCGGCGTCCCCTGCCTCAACCCGTCGGGCGGGATCGCGATCGCGCGCGACAAGCTCTCGACCCTGCAGTGCCTGGCCCGCGCCCGGGTCCCCGCGGTCGCGACCGCGTTCGCCCGGGACGCCCGCGACGTGCGCGGCGGGATCGAGGCCCTGGGCGGGCCACCGGTCGTGGTCAAGCTCAGCGACGGCAGCCAGGGGCTGGGGGTGATGCTGGCCGAGAGCGCGGCCGGCGCGGAGTCGATCGTCGGCGCCTTCCACGTCTTCAACCAGCACATCCTGGTGCAGCCCTACCTGCGCTGCGACGGCGACCTGCGGCTGATCGTCGCCGGCGGGCAGGTCGTGGCCGCGATGCGGCGGCGCGCGGCGCAGGGCGAGTTCCGCAACAACCTGCACCGCGGCGGGGTGGCGGTGGTCCACCGGCCCGCGCCCGAGGAGCGGCGCATCGCGCTCGAGGCGACGCGGGCGGTCGGGCTGAGGGTCGCCGGGATCGACCTGATCGAATCGCCGCACGGGCCGCTGGTGCTCGAGGTCAACGCCTCGCCCGGGCTGCGCGGGATCGAGGCCGCGACGGGCCGCAACGTCGCCGCGTCGCTCCTGCGCTGCCTCGAGGCCCGCTACTCCGCGGCCAGCTCGAGCAGCTCGGGCAGGAGCCGGCTGCGGGCCTCGTCGAGCGGGCAGCCGAGCACGATCCCCGACGCATTGCGGTGACCGCCGCCGCCGTGACGGCGGGCCACGCGGTTGACGTCGAGCGGCCCCTTGCTGCGCAGGCTGACCTTGGTGCGCCCGTCCTCCTGCTCGCGGAACAGCGCCGCGACCCGGCTGGCGCCGAGGCGCAGCGACTCGTTGATGATCTCCGAGGTGTCCAGGGCCTGCGCCCCCAGCTCGACGACCAGCGCCCGCGGCACGGTGAGCAGCACCAGCCGCCCCTGCTCCAGCAGCTCGGCCGAGCCGAGCGTCCGGCCGAGCAGCCGCAGGTAGGGCCCGCTGACGCACTCCTCCATCCGGGCGAACATCGCCGCCGGCGAGACGCCGGCCCGCACCAGCTCGGCCGCCCTCGCGAAGGCCTCGGCGCTGGTGCTGCCGAAGCGGAAGCGCCCGGTGTCGCCGACCAGCCCGGCGTAGAGCGCGCGCAGCGCCGCGGGCGGCAGCTCGGCCGCGGCGGCGCGCACCAGCCCGAAGACGACCTCGGCGGTCGAGCTGGCCCCGGTGCGCAGCACGAGCAGCGACCAGAACGGGTCGGGATCGGGGTGGTGGTCGATGCTGACGGTGCGCGCGGCCGAGGCCCGGACCGCCGGCTCGAGCGCGCCGAGGCGCGCCGGGTCGGAGTTGTCGAGCATCACGACCGCGTCGGCCGAGGCCAGCGCCGGACCGTGCACGGCCGGGTCCCAGGTCTCGATCTCGCCGGCCTCGTCCAGGAAGGCCAGCGCGGCCGGCGTCGGGTCGGCGTTGACGATCCGCGGCTCGGCCCCGCGCGCCCGCAGCAGCGCCGCCAGCGCCAGCTCGCTGCCGATGCCGTCGGCGTCGGGCTGGATGTGCGTCGTCAGCACGAAGCGCCGGCCCGGGCGGGCCAGCTCCAGGAACGCCCGTTCCTCAGCGGCCGCCATGCGGTCCCCCGCCCAGCTCGCCCGCCAGGTAGCGCGCGGCGGTCGCGACGTAGTGGTCCTTGGTGCGGGCGATCCGGGCGAGCAGCGCGTCGTCGAGCTCGCCCACGATCTTCCCCGGCACCCCGGCGACCAGCGCCCGCGGCGGGACGACGAAGCGCTCCTTCACCACGGCGCCGGCCGCGACCAGCGCCCCCGCGCCGATCCGCGCCCCGGAGAGCACGACGGCCCCCATCCCGATCAGCGCGCCGTCCTCGATTACGCAGCCGTGGATCACGGCGCGGTGCCCGATCGTGACGTCCGCGCCGACCGTCGTCGGCAGGCCGAGGTCGACGTGCACGACCGTCAGGTCCTGGACGTTGGTCCGCGCCCCGATCGTGATCGGCTCGATGTCGCCGCGCAGCACGCAGCCGTACCAGACGCTGGCCGCGTCGCCGAGCGTGACGTCGCCGACCAGCACGGCACCCGGCGCGACGAAGGCGGAGGGGGCGATCGAAAGGCGCGTGGCGTGCAGCATGGGCCCCTCCCCGGAAAAGGGGGGCGAATCTACGGAGTGGCGCGTCCGGCGTCAAGCCGTGCCGCCGGGAGGAGGGGCCAGGGCGGGACGGGACGCGGCGCGGCCGCCCGCGAGAAGGCCCGCGCGCGCAGCCGGATCGTGCCGGGGATGTTCTCGTGCTTCCCCTCGATCTCGACCACCGCGCCGCTCGCCTCGTCGATCCAGATCGAGACGTCGCCGACCATCCCGAACGCGGTCTCGCCCTCCGCGCCGCCGCTGCCCCGCAGCACCAGCCGCTGCAGCGCCAGTTGCGCCTCGACCGTCTCGCCGCCCGCGAGGTCGCGCAGCCGGAGCGTCGTCGCCCGCCGCTCGCCGGACCGTTCCACCCGCACCAGCGCCGCCCCCTCGCGCGAGACGAGCAGGGCCCGCCGCTCCGGATCGGCCGCCAGGCAGTCGAGGCGCAGCAGCAGCGTGTAGGGATCGACCGCGCCGCAGGCCGGGACCGGGACGTCGGCCGGCAGCACCACCTTCGACGCCTTGTCGGGCTTGCCCCACGCGCCCGCCGCCGGAAGCTGGTCGCCGGGCGGCAGGGCGAAGCGCCAGGCGGTGAGCCGGCCGGCTTCGACCTGCATCGCGCGGGCGCGCTTGCCGAACTGGATCTCGGTCCAGCGCGTGGTGGCGGGCGGCGTACCCCGCGACAGCGCGTCGACCTGGTGCCGTCCGCTGCGGGCCCCGAAGAGGGTGACCGTGGTCGTCACCCGGAGCAGCGCTTCC
>CAYZDB010000124.1:0-8017 GCA_964476985.1 uncultured Acidobacteriota bacterium
GGCGCGGGCAACTCCTGCGTGACCTTGTCGGTC
Organism: uncultured Acidobacteriota bacterium; assembly: GCA_964476985.1. Lineage (GTDB taxonomy): Bacteria > Acidobacteriota > Polarisedimenticolia > J045 > J045 > JALOKP01. The sequence goes on from CAYZDB010000124.1 coordinate 34, forward strand.
TCGAGTACGACCAGCAAATCGTCCTGCGCGAACGGCTCGCCGGGCTGCTTGAGCCAGCGTGCGACCAGCGCCTCGGTGATCGACTCACCGAACGACGGGACCTTCAGTTCCACGGACATTTCGAGACCTCGTTTCGGGCCGGCACGGAGGCCGGCCCCTACCCGTTCAGCCGGCCCGGAGGCCGGCTTGCAGGTCGGCACGTTGGCCGGCTTGCAGGTCGGCCCGGAGGCCGGCTTGAGGGCCGGCGCGGAGGCCGGCCCCTACGTCCTCACCTCGACTGCAAAGGCGCGCTCCACCAGCTGCTGCTGCTCGAGCGCGTGGCTCTTCGCCGAGCCGGTCGCGGGGCTGGCCGACGACTCGCGCGTCACGCCGGAGAAGGGCCAGCGCCCCAGCAGCGTCTCGCCGAACCGCACGCGCAGCGTGCGCCAGGCCCCCATGTTCTCCGGCTCTTCCTGCACCCAGACCAGCGGCGTCCCCGGCCGGTAGGGCTCGAGCGCGGCCGCCAGCTCGGAATCGGCCAGCGGGTAGAGCTGCTCGAGCCGCAGGATCGCGACGTCGCGCCGCCCCGACTCCTCGCGCGCCTTCACCAGGTCGTAGTAGACCTTGCCGGTCGCCAGCAGCACGCGAGTGACCCCGTCCGGAGCCAGCCCCGCCGCGTCGGGCAGGATCCGGCGGAACCGCCCCGTGGCCAGCTCGCCGAGCGACGAGACGACCTGCGGGTGGCGCAGCAGGCTCTTGGGGGTCATCACGACCAGCGGCTTGCGCAGCGGCCGCACGACCTGGCGGCGCAGCGCGTGGTAGTACTGCGCCGGCGTGGTGGGCTGGATCAGCTGGATGTTGTCGTCGGCGGCCAGCGCCATGAAGCGCTCGAGCCGAGCCGAGGAGTGCTCCGGCCCCTGCCCTTCGAAGCCGTGCGGCAGCAGCAGCGCGAGGCCCGACAGCCGCTCCCACTTGTCCTCGGCGCTGACCAGGAACTGGTCGACGATCACCTGTGCGCCGTTGACGAAGTCGCCGAACTGCGCTTCCCAGATCACGAGCGCCTCGGGCATCTCGAGGCTGTAGCCGTACTCGAAACCCAGCACCCCCGCTTCCGACAGCGGGCTGTTGACGATCGTCACGGGGGCCTGGCCGGGCGCGAGGTGCTGCAGCGGCAGCCAGCGCGCGCCGGTCTGCAGGTCGGTCAGCGCGGCGTGGCGGTGGCTGAAGGTGCCGCGCTGCGAGTCCTGGCCGGACAGGCGCACCGGGTGGCCTTCCACCGCCAGCGTGGCCAGGGCCAGCGTCTCCGCGGCGGACCAGTCGAGCGGCCGCTTTCCTTCCGCCATCTCGCGGCGCTGGCCGAGCCAGCGCGCGATCTTGGGGTGCGGCGTGAAGCCGTCCGGGACGCGCGTCAGCGCGTCCAGCAGGCGGGCCAGGGTCGCCTCCGGGACGCCGGTGTCGGGTTCGGGCACGGCCGCGTCGTCGCCGCCGAGGTAGCCGGCCCAGGTCCCGCTCAGCTCGTTCCCCTTGAGCTGGTACTCGGGGCTGCGCGCCACCGACAGCTCGCGCTCCAGGTTCTCGCGCCGCGCGCGGGCGATCTGGTCCGCTTCCGCCTGGGTCACCCCGCCCAGCGCCAGCAGGTGGTCGAGGTACCCCTCGCGCACCGACTTGCGGCGCTTGATCGCGGCGTACATCAGCGGCTGCGTGAACTCCGGCTCGTCGCCCTCGTTGTGGCCGTAGCGCCGGTAGGCGTACATGTCGATCACGACGTCGCGGTGGAACTCGCGCCGGTAGTCCATCGCCAGGTGGATCACCTGGGCGACCGCCTCGGGGTCCTCGCCGTTGACGTGGAAGATCGGGACCTGGAGCATCTTGGCGACGTCGGTGGCGTAGGTCGTCGAGCGCGACTCGGCGGGGTCGGTCGTGAAACCGATCTGGTTGTTGACGATCACGTGCAGCGTGCCGCCGGTGGCGTAGCCCGGCAGCTCGCTCATGTTGAGCGTCTCCTGGACGATCCCCTGCCCCGCGAAGGCCGCGTCGCCGTGGATCAGCACGGTCAGGCCGCGCGTCCGCTGGGCGTCGCCGCGGCGCTCCTCCTTGGCCCGCGTCCGGCCGACCGCGACCGGGTTGACGAACTCGAGGTGGGAGGGGTTGAAGCAGAGCGACAGGTGGACCGTCCGGCCGTTGCTGCAGGCGGCGTCGCTGCTGAAGCCCATGTGGTACTTGACGTCGCCGCGCCCGAAGAAGTTCTCGGGGTCGTTGTCGTCGAACTCGCGGAAGATCTGGGCGGGGCTCTTGCCGACGATGTTGGCCAGCACGTTGATCCGGCCGCGGTGGGCCATCCCGAACACGATCTCGTCGATCCCGTGCTCGGCCGCGGTCTCGACCGCGATGTCGAGCAGCGGGATCAGGCTCTCGGCCCCCTCCAGCGAGAAGCGCTTGGCGCCGATGTACTTGCGGTGGATGAACTCCTCGAAGACCACCGCGTCGGTCAGCTTGGTCAGCAGCCGGAGCTGTTCCTCGCGCGTCAGGTGGATCCGGTTCTGCGAGGCCTCCATCCGCTCCTGCAGCCACATCTTGGGGCGGATGTCGTCGATGTGCATGTACTGCGCGCCGATCGTGCGGCAGTAGGTGTTCCTCAGCCGCTCGAGCACCTCGCGGAAGGTCAGGGCGCCGGGCGAGCCGGCGATCGTGCGCGAGGAGACGACCTTGTCCATGTCGGCTTCGGTGAAGCCGTAATAGGACGGGTCGAGCTCCGGGTGCGGCGGGCGCGGCAGGCCGAGCGGATCGAGGTGCGCGATGAGGTGCCCGCGGACGCGGTAGGCCCGGACGATCTGGTCGACCCGGTCCTGGCGGGCCGCGACGTCGGCCTCCTGGCGGATGACGGCGCAGGTCTCGCACGCGTCCTTGGTCGGGTGGAACAGCGACGGCGGCCGGAAGGAGGGGCCGGGGCGGGCCGGCTCGCCCATCGCCGGCAGGCCGCCGAAGTACTCCCGCCAGTCCTCGGGAACGGACAGCGGGTCGCGCTGCCAGTCCTCGTAGAGGACCTCGGCGAACGCGAGGTTCAGGGGGACGTGCCCGTGGTCCGGGGAGTTCTGCTCGCCGTCGCTCATCTCGTTCGCCCTGGCTCCGGGGCCCGGGACGCCCCCGGCCCCCCGCTGACCGCGGAAGCCGGTCATTTTAGCCGGGTTCGGGGGGAGCGCGCGATTGACACCCCCGGCCCGGCGGGCCTAGACATGGTCCGTCCCCGCGTGGACCCGCGCGAGGCCGTCCGCCAGGAGGTCCGCCATGCGCCCCGTCCGCCCCGCTCGCGCCGCCCGCTCCGCCTGCCGCGCCCCATCCGGTCCTGAAGCCGGCCGCGGCGCGGACGCGGGGCCCCGATCGGCCCGGCCCACCGCGCCGTTCCCGGGCCGCAGCACCCTCCGCGCCGGGCTGGCTGCGCTGCTGCCGGTGCTGCTGACACTCCTCGTCGCCGGCCCGGCCGCGGCGGCGTCGAAGCCCAAGGCGCCGCGGATGCTCGTCGTCGACACGCTGGCCGACGAGGTCACGCCCTCCGGCGGCCGGATCACGCTGCGCGCCGCGCTCGAGCGGATCCGCCCGGGGGGCACGGTCCGCTTCGCGCGCGATCTGGACGGCGGGACGATCGCGCTGACGCTCGTCGCCGACGAGCACACGATCCTGGTGGGCGAGACCTTCCCGCAGGGGAAGTTCGGCGGCTACGCCGATCGCGACTACGGCCGCTCGGCGCTCTCGGTGCGCAAGAGCGTGACGATCGACGCCTCCTCGCTGCCACACGGGATCTCGCTGGCCTGGGCCGGCGGCGCGGAGAACCCGGCGCGGGTGCTCGCGGTCTACGGCAACCTGACGATGGAGAACGTCACCGTCACGGGAGGCGTTTCCCAGGCCGCGCCGACCGCCGATCCGGCCCAGCCCTGGACCCTGGCGCGCGGCGGCGGGCTGGCGATCTGGGGCACGGCGACGCTGCGGCGCTGCACCTTCGCCGGGAACCGCGTGGCCGGCGACCTCGAGGCCAGCCGCGACCGCGGCGCGTTCGGCGGCGCGGTCTACGGCAACCTGCTGCGGCTGTCGGACTGCGTGATCGCGGGGAACTCGGCGTCCGGCTACGGGGCGGCCGGGGGCGGGATCTACTCGGTCGGCGGCGCCACGGTCGTGGGCGAATCGGCGCTGGTCCGGACCGCCGTCAGCGGCAACCGCGTCACCGCGCAGCACGCCTACGGCGGCGGGGTCTACACCGACGGCGGCGGGCCCGGGAACCGCAAGGCGCTGGCGGTCGAGAACTGCACCGTGGCGCGCAACCTGGTCGAGGACAACCCGGCGCTGCCCGAGCCGGCCGGCTCGCAGTACTACTACCGCGGCGGCGGGATCTACATGTCGAACGGCTCGCTCGCCGTCTTCGGCTCGACGATCGTCGAGAACGCGGTGACCGGGATCCCGGCCGTCTTCCGCGGGCGGCCCAACATGGGCGGCGGGGCGCTGGCGGCGACGATCGGCGACGCGCACACGGTCGAGGAGACCCGGCTGCGGCACGCGATCCTGGCCGGCAACACGCTGAACGGCGCGCCGAGCGACCTGTTCACCGGCTCGCTGATCCAGTTCACGAGCGACGGCTACAACCTGGTCGGGGACCTCGACGCCAGCCAGATCCTGGTGCCGATCCCGCCCTGGTGGTCGCTCTCGCGCAAGCACTGGCCGAAGGAGGGGGACCGCGACGGGGTGCCGCTCGCGGCGGCCGTCGAGCGCGACGGCGCGGCGGTGCACGGCTCGATCGTCTCGGTCGGCGTCGAACCCGGCCAGCCCGTCCCGCTCTGGTACCCCCCCGGCCCGGAGGCGCGCGGCCGGATCCCCTCGAAGCGCTACCCCGTGACCTCGGTGTCGGCGCAGTACGTGGTGCTGCCGGGCCGGACCGACGGGATGCTCGAGGTCGTGCTGGAGCGGCTGCGCACCGAGCACGCCGCGCAGCTGGGAAGTGACTTCGGCGAGGAGTTCGGCGACGTCCGCGGCATCCCCTTCGTGCCGACCCCCGGGACCTGGCCCAACGACCCGGCGAACGCGCGATGGATCCGCTTCTGGCGCGACCTCGACGCGGCGCTCGACGGGCGGCTCGGCGCGATCGGGCTGGGAGACGAGTTCTGGGGCTCGTTCGAGGACCTTCCGGCCGGCGCCGGCGCGGTGCTGCAGATCCGGGCTCCGCAGCGGAATGTGCATCGCGCCGCCGAGGACCAGCGCGGCACGAAGCGCACCGGCGCGACGAGCGCCATCGGCGCGATCGAGGACTGAGCCGGAAGAGGGTCGCTGTCCCCCTTCCTCGAAAGGGGTCGCCGTCCCCGCTTCCTAGCCGGCGCCGCCGCCGCCGCCGCCGGATCCGCCCCCGCCGCCAGCGGAGGCCCCGCCGCCGGCCCCGACGCCGGAGCTCTGCGCCGAGGTGACGACCCCTGCGAACGAGCCGAGCGCCGACCCGAGCCCTGCGCCGCCGCCGTCCCCGCCGCCCAGCGCGCCGGCGTACCAGCCGTAGAAGCCGGCCGCCTGCTCGCGTGGCAGCCGGTCGACGAGCGCCCCGAACTCCTTCGAGACCCCCAGACCGATTGCCAGCGCGAAGGCCTGGCCCCAGTCCGCCGCGCCGAAGGGGGGCACCCGGCCGGCCTTGGCGTCCTGCTTCACGCGCTCGCCCCAGGCCTTCCAGCCGAGGTACTCGCGCTGCGCCTCCGGCGTGCGGCGCCGGAGCGTCGCGGTCAGCGCTGCGACCGCGATCCCCGCGATCAAGGCCGGCAGCGCCGGCACCGGCCCGCGCGTCCACACCGCCAGCGCTAGGCCGGTCCCGATCAGCAGCGCGGCGATCGCGGCGCTGGCGATCATCGCGCCGGCCGGACGCGGCTCGAATGCCGGGCGCGCGGCGTCGGCCTGGGTGACCAGTTCCTTCCAGCGCGCGAACCAGCTCGTCACCCGCTCGCCCGAGCGGCGGGCTGCCCCCTGCAGGTCGGCCAGGTCGATCTCCTGCCCGGCCGACGCGACCCGGCGCAGGAAGGCCAGCAGCTCCGCCTCGAACGGCGCGAGCCGGTCGGAGGGTCGGCCGGTCAGCCGTACCCAGTAGTGCGGCCGCGGCCGGTACCAGGTGACTTCGGCGCGGTCCTCGGCGCGCGCCAGGTGCCCGCGCCGCGCCAGGTCGACGACCGTCGCGCCCAGCGCGCGGGCGTCGACGCTGCCGTGCACCAGCTGCGCGACCAGCGCGGGCGGCTTGTCGGAGGGCCGCTCGCCCGGTGCCAGGCGCGGTGTCACGGCGTGGGGCCAGGCGCTGGCCCGGTAGAGCGCGAACCAGCCGGCCACCCCCAGCGCCGCGAGCACGGCGGAGATCAGCAGCGCCGGGTTCCGGCGCGCCGCGACCACCCGCGCCCGTTCGCGCGCGCGGTTGGCCTCCTCCGCCCAGCGCGTCTCCTCGGCCAGGATCGCGTCGAGGTCCGGGCCGCCGCCGGCGGCCGGAGCGAGCGCCGGAACGGCCTCGGCCGGGAAGACGACCCGACCCTCGAAGAAGGTGCGCTTCGGCAGCGGCGAGACCTCGAACAGGACGCTCCCGGCGGGCTCGATCGCGACCGTGCCGTAGAGCGGGCCGTGGGCCCAGGCGCGCAGCGTCTCGGCTGCGACCGGCTCGGTGAAGCGCAGGCGCGCCGTCACCGCCCCGATCGAGCGGTCCCAGTCGTCCCCCACGAACTGGTGATAGAACGCCGCGGTCGCGGGCCCCCGCTCCACGGCGCCGGTGAAGGCGTAGGCGAGCGTGAAGGTGCGCTGCTCGTCCCGCGCGCTGTAGTACCAGGTGACGCGCACGGCGGACTCGCGGCGCTCGACGCGGTAGGTCCCCGCCTCCTCGTCGTCGCCGGCAGCCGGGGAATAGGGCACGCCGGCCTCGGCGACCTCGATCGACTCGAGCCGCTCTCCCGGGCGCAGCGGGATCTCGCGGTACGCGAAGCGGAAGCGGCCGCGGAAGGAATAGACCAGCGTCTCCGCGACCGCGACCCGGCCGTCCGGCAGGACCAGCGCGTCGATCTCCAGCTGCGGCACGCTGTAGCGCTTGTCGGCGCGGGCGGGTGTCGTTCCGCCGGCCAGCACGGCCGCGGCCAGTGCCAGCCAGAACAGCCCTCGTCTCATCGGGAACCTCGCGGTCGGGGCACCCGCCCCTCAGAAGATCTCGCCGTAGACGCCCTCGCCGAAGCCGACGACCAGCGTCCGCCCGACCTTGAGGGTCGGCGCGCGCAGGTTGCCGGTCGGCCCGAGCAGCACGGCGAGCAACTCGTCGTCCGCCGGGCGGTCCTTGCGCAGGTCGAAGACGACGACCTTCGCGCCGCGCGCGGCGACGACCCGCTCGGCGCCGCGGGCCAGCGCGAGCGCGTCCCTGGCGCCCAGCCGGACCTTCGTGGCATCGACCTCCTCCCGGACCTGGACGCCGCGCGGCTCAAGGAACCCCTGAGCCTTCTGGCAGCTGGTTCACCCCTTGCGCCGGTAGTACCAGTCGATCGTGCGGGCCATGACCGTCCCCTTCCTGCACGATCTTACGACGACCGTGCGGCCGGCCCTCCGGCGGCGCGGCGGATCGCGCGCGAGCGGGCTGCGGCGGGCCGCGACCGGCGTCCCGGCGCCCGTGACCGGCACCGCGGCGGCGTGGGAAGATCGCCGCCATGAAGGCGATCGTGATCACCCGCCCCGGGCCCCCGGACGTGCTCGCGCTGCGCGAGCTCCCGGACCCGGTCCCCAGCCCCGGTGAGCTGCTGGTCGCCGTTCGCGCCACCGCGGTGAACCGCGCCGACCTGCTGCAGCGGCGCGGGCTCTACCCCGCCCCGCCCGGGTCGCCCGCGGAGATCCCCGGACTCGAGTTCGCGGGCGAGGTGCTGGGTGGCGCGCTCGCGGGGAGCGGCTTCTCGCCGGGCGACCGGGTGATGGGGATCCTCGGAGGCGGCGGCTACGCCGAGCGGCTGGCGGTGCCGGCGGGACAGTGCCTGCC
>CAYZDB010000125.1:0-8003 GCA_964476985.1 uncultured Acidobacteriota bacterium
CGAGGCGAGCGGCTGGCAGCCCGACCCGGACGAGATCGCGCGCGCGATCGACGCCGGGACGCGGGCGATCGTGCTGATCAACCCGAACAACCCGACCGGCTCGGTCGCGGGCCGGCCGACGCTGGAGCGGGTGCTCGAGCTGGCCGCGCGGCACGGGCTGCTCGTGATGTCGGACGAGATCTACGACCGGATGCTGCTCGACCCCGGCACCCTGTTCGTGTCGACCGCCGCGCTGCGCGACGACGTGCCGGTCGCCACCTTCTACGGCCTGTCCAAGGTCTGGCTGGGACCCGGGCTGCGGATCGGCTGGTGCGTGCTGTCGGGGCCGGAGGCCGCGGTCGCGCCGCTCGACGACGCGATGATGCGGCTGGCCCGGGCCCGGCTGTGCGCCAGCCACCCCGTGCAGTGCGCGATCAAGCCGGCGCTCGAGGGGCCCAAGGACCACATCGCCGAGGCCAACGCCAAGCTGCGCCGGCGCCGCGACCTGACGGTCGAGAAGCTGCGCGCGATCCCGGGGTTCTCGATCGTGCCGCCGACCGGCGCGTTCTACGCCTTCCCGCGCTTCGAGCTGCCGATCGAAGACGTCGAGCTGGTGCGGCGGCTGGCGCTGGAGGAGGGGGTCGTGCTGGTGCACGGCTCCGGCTTCGGGCAGAAGCCGGGAACGCAGCACGTGCGGATCGTCTTCCTGCCGACCGAGGCGCAGCTGGACGAGGCCTACCGGCGGATCGGGGCGTTCGTCGCGCGGCTGTAGGGCCCGCCCCGGTCCCGCGCACGGCGTGCGCTACGCGGGGTCCCCCACCAGCGGGGTGAGGGCCGCCCAGCTCTCGGGATCCTGGGCGGTCAGCGTGCGCAGGTAGAGGTCGACGTCGTCGGGCGGAAACTCCGCGCGCAGGGCCGCGGCCGCCGCGGCGAGCTTCTCCGGGGTCAGCTTCTCCGGGTCGAGCCCTTCCCCCTCCCGGAAGAGGCCGTTGTCGTGCGGCACCTCGAGCAGGTCGAGGAAGCGCGACAGCAGCGGCCGCCGGTGCGCGAGGTGGAACGCGCTGAGGACCTGCATCGCGGTCTCCTCGGGGAGCCCCCCCTCGGCGATCAGCGCGGCGCGCCGCGGGCGCGGCAACTGCTCCAGGTAGGAGGCGCGGTACCCGCGGGCGGTCAGCCAGGGCGCGAGCGCGGCCAGGCGGTCCTCGCGCGAGACGTTCTCCCCTTCCCACAACGCCAGCGCAGCCTCGGCGCGGCGGTCCTTCGGCAGGGTCTTCCAGATCTGGCGCGCGGTCCACTGGGCCACGACGAGCTCCTCCCTCGGCAAGGCGGCAAGCCAACCATCGGCGCCCGCGCTTGTCAACGCCGCCGTTCGCCCGCGAGCGCGCGGTAGAGCGCGAGATAGCGCTCGGCGGTCGCTTCGATGTCGTAGGCCGCGACGCGGCGCCGGCCCTCCGCGGCCAGCGCGGCACGCCGCGCCGGATCGCGGACCAGCACCGCGATCGCGGCGGCGAGGCCCGCAGCGTCGCCGGGCTCGAAGGTCAGCGCGCTGACGCCATCCTCCAGCAGCTCCGCCGTGCCCGGGATCCGGGAGCCGACCACCGGCACGCCGAAGTGGAACGCGTCGAGCAGCACGGTCCCCAGCCCCTCGTGCGCCGAAGGGAGGACGAACAGGTCGGCCGCCGAGAACCAGCGGTCCGGGTCGGGGTCGTAGCCGGCCAGGTGCAGACGCTCCGCGGCCGTGCCGCCCGCCCCGCGCGCGGCCTCCTCGACCGGCACGCGCAGCGAGCCGTCGCCGACCCAGGCGTGGTGGTAGTCGGGCGGGGTCGCCGCCATCGCGCGCGCCAGCGTCAGCGGGTCCTTCTGCGGCTCGAGCGCGCCGACGGTGAGCCCGAGCGGCGCCCCCTCGGGCCGCCCGAGCGCGGCGCGCAGCGCGGCGCGCGCCGCCGGGTCGGCGCGCCGGGTGCGGTCGATCGCGGAGGGGATCCGCTCGACCAGGGCGGCCGGCAGGCCGGCGGCGAGCAGCGAGCGCTCGACGCTTTCCGAGATCGCGACGACGCGGTCGAGGCGGCGCAGCCAGAACGGCGAGGCCGGGCGGTCGAGGCGGCGCGTGGCGAGCGCCGCGTCGCCGCGCCGGCGTGCGAGCACCGCCAGCGGCGTGGTGTTCGCGCTGTGGGCGTGGAGGATCTTGGGAGACGGCTGCGCGCGCGCCAGGCGCAGCGCCTCGAGCCTCCCCCCGGCCTCGAGCACCGCGGTGCCGGGGATCCCGCGGTAGCGCGCGGCCGCCGCCGCGCCGCGGCGCGCGATCACGGTCGCGGCGAGGCCGCGCCGCGCGAGGGCCTCGAGCAGCAGCTGCAGCTGGCGCTGGCCGCCGCGCCAGCCGCGCTCCAGGTCGAGGTGGACGACCGGCGTCACGCGGCGGGGCCGGGCGCGACGCGCGCGAGCTCGGCCCAGACCGCCTGCTCGGGCAGCGCGACGAGGCAGGCGTGATGGACCAGCGGGCAGGCGGCGGCGCCGCTCGGGCTGCAGGGCTGGCAGGGCAGGCCCAGCGCCATCGCGTGGTAGGGGTTCCCGTCGCGCAGCGCGTCGGGGTCGGTCGGACCGTGCAGCGCGATCGCCGGCACGCCCAGCGCGCGCGCGATGTGGGTCGGGCCGGAGTCGTTCCCGACGAACGCGGACGCGTGGGTCAGCTCGGCGACGAGACCCGCGATCCCCGCGTCGCGCCGGTCGAGCGCGTCGGGGCTGGCCGCGCGCAACGCGTCGAGCAGCGGGGCCTCCGCCGGGCCGCCGTAGAGCGCCGGGCGGAAGCCGCCCTGCGCGCGGGCCAGCGCCAGCAGCGCCGCGAAGCGCTCGACCGGCCAGCGCTTGGTGGCGTAGTGCGCCCCCGGCGCGACCGCCAGCAGCCGCTCGCCCCGCCAACCGGCGGCCGCGAGCCGCTCCCCGGCCTCGCGGCGCCGCGCCGCGTCGACGACGAGCCGCAGCGGGCGCGGCGCGACGGGGCCGACCAGCGGCTCGAGCAGCGCCAGCGGCCGGGCCGGGAAGTTCCGCGAGGCGTCCCCCCGCTCGACGAGGTGCGTGTAGGCCAGTCCCTGGCCGGGGCCCGCGAACCCGGCCCGCACCGCCGCGCCGGAGCGCCGCGCGAGCAGGCTGGTCCGGGCCGAGCGCGAGACGCCCAGGAACAGCGCCGGGTTCCGCTCCCGGACCTGCCCCGCGACCCGCAGCAACCCCCCGGGCCCACGGTCGGCCCCGGCCTTGTCGTAGGCCAGGCGGGCGGCCACGCGCGGATCCCCGTCCAGGACCTCGAGCGCCGCCGCGCGCCCGACGACGGCGATCTCCGCCGACGGCCAGAGCCCGGCCAGCGCGTCGAGCAGCGGCGTGGTGAAGACCATGTCGCCGATGAAGGCCAGCTGCGCGACGACGATCGAGCCCGGCGGGCCGGAGGCGAACGGTCCCGGTGCGAAGGCGTGGTTCGGCATCGGCCCGCGATGTTAGCCTCTCGCGGCGGCGGCGGCGCCGCCGGAGGAGGTCCCGATGTCCCGGTCCCGCTCGTGTGCTGCCCTGTTGCTGGCCCTCGGCCTCGCCCTCGCCGCCGCGCCGGGCACGGCCCTCGCCTCCGACGGCTGGAAGGAACCGGCGACGGGAGAGGTCTTCCCGCTGACGGTCACGCCGCCGGGCTCGACGACCCCGCTCGCCCTCACCGGCGGCGGCGTGCGCACCAAGGTCGTGTTCAAGGTCTACGCCCTCGGCTTCTACGTCGATCCGGCCGCCGCGGCGAGCGGGCTCGCCGCCTGGTCCGGCAAGCCGGCCGCCGCGCTGCGCGAGGACAAGGCGTTCTACGCCGCGCTGGTCGACTTCCCCGGCGACAAGCTGGCCGCGATGAAGTTCGTGCGCGACCTGGAGGGGGCCCAGATCGGCGACGCCCTCGACGCCGCCGTGGGCCGGACGCTGCCCAGCGGCGACCCGGCGCGGGCGAAGTTCCGCGAACTCTGGAAGGACCCGATCAAGAAGGGGGACGAGAGCTGGATCGTGATCCGGGCCTCGGGCGAGGTCGCGGTCGTGCGCAAGGGCCAGGTGGTCGGAACGGTCGACTCGAAGCCGCTCGGCAAGGCCCTGCTCTTGGCCTGGTTCGGGCCCGAGCCGGTCTCCGAGAGCATTCGCACCGGGGCCGCCGAGCGGATCCCGGACCTGCTGGCCGGCAAGTGAGCGGCCCGGGCCGGCCCCAAACAGCTCTCGCGGGAGAGTAAGCAGGGGTCTCAGGGGGGTCCGGCCGTCGGGTCCTCGGACCCGACTTCGACCGATCCGGCCGGTTTCGCTTGATCGGCCGGCGTGCGGGTCGCTATATTCCCCCGGCACAGGGATTTGCCGGTCTCGTCCGGCCCGGAGCACCGGATGGCTTCGCCCTCCCAACAGCCGCGCATCGGGAAGGTCGTTCAGCACCCGCGGAGTGCCGTCGCGGTGCCGCCCCCCGTCGAGAAGCGCCCGGCGATGACGACGCGCCCGCCGGCGCCCGAACCCTCGGCCTCGCCGAAAGGCGGACGCCAGACCTTCGGCGACATCATCCGCCGCGCCCGCGACCTGCGCGGGATCGAGCTGCGCGACGTCGCCGAGGCGACGAAGATCAACCTGCGCTACCTCGAGGCGCTCGAGCGCAACGATTTCACCTACATCCCCGGCGGGATCCACGCGCGCAACTTCGTCCGCGCCTACGCCCGGCAGATCGGCGTGGACGAGGCGGAGATGGTCAACGCCTTCCTCTACGAACAGACGCAGCAGCAGAAGAAGGGGCCGGCGGAAGAACCGCCCGCCGTCGTCCCGCTGCGGACCGACGACCCGACGGTCCGCTCGCTGCGCTCGCACTACCAGGTCGAGGCCGGCAGCGACGACCGCCGCCGCCGCCGTGCGCGCAGCGTGCTCGCGATCGTGGCGATCGCGGTCGCCGCCGCCGCGGCCGGAGCCGGCTACTGGTTCGTCGCCCACGCGGCGCGAGGCCAGGCCGCGACGACGGTCACGACCTCCCCCCCGGCCGCACCCGCTCGGTGACCTCCTCCTCCGGACCCGGCGCGCGGATCGTCGCCGCGGTGCGGGCGGGGACCGCCCCGCGACCGGCTCGCCTGGCCGCGGCCCGCGGGGCGCTGCCGCTCGATCCCGGCGACCTCGTCCTGCTCCAGGCGCTGCTCGCGCGCGACGACGACCCCGAGATCGCCGAGGCTGCGACGCGCTCGCTGGCCGAACTCGACCCCGGGATCGCGCTCACCCTGGCCGGCGAGCCGCAGGCCGCCCCCGAGGTCCTGACCCTGCTCGCCGCCGGAGCGGGACGGTGGCCCGCGGCGGCGGCCACCCTCGCCGGACGCCGGGACCTCGCACCCGAGTGCTATCGCGCGCTGGCGACGGCCGGCGACGGCGAGCCGCTCGAGATGCTGGCGCTCAACCAGGAGGCCCTGGCGGCGGACCCGGGGCTCGGACCGCTGCTCGCCGCGAACCCCGTGCTGACCGGCCAGGGCCGGGCCCGGCTGCTCGACTTCCTCGACGAGCTGGCCAAGTTCGCTTCGCCGGCGGCACCTGCAGCGGAGAGCGGGACGCCGGCCGCGACGGATGGGGTCCCGCCCCCGGCCCGCGACCCGTTCCTGGCCTCGCTCGGGATCGATGCGGAGGTCGAGGCGCTGCTCCCCCAGCTCGACCTCGATCTCGGCATGCTGGCCGACCGCTCCGAACTGCTGGGCGAGCCCGAGGAAGGCGACGACGTCTCGCTGATCGCGCGCCTGGGCAAGATGAACGTCGGGCAGAAGCTGCGGGCCGCGCTGTTCGGAACCCGCGGCGAGCGCGCGATCCTGGTGCGGGACACCAACCGGCTGGTCGCCTGCTCGGTGGTCAAGAACCCCAAGTTCACGGTGACCGAGGCCGACCAGGCCGCCAAGAGCCGCAACATCTCGACCGACGTCCTGCGACTGATCGCCCGCCACCGTGACTTCGGCAAGGCCTACACGATCCAGAAGAACCTGGTCGTCAACCCGCGCTGTCCGCCGGACATCGCGCTCAACCTGGTCGCGGTGCTGAACGACCACGACCTGAAGCTGATGGTGCGCAACCGGAACCTCGGAGAGGCGGTGCGGCGGCAGGCCAAGAAGGTGTTCGAGGTCCGGGAGGATCGGAAGCGTGTCCGCGTCATGCCCGGAAAGCACTGAACCCGGCCGCTCCGCACCGGGCCCGTTTGCGCTAGATTAGACCGTGCGACCGCCGGCCCGCTCCGGGGCCGGGCGCCGCCGAGGAGACGCGGTTCGTCGATGATCGTCGCGGGGGCAGGGCTGACCGACCGCGGGCGGCTGCGTCCGCACAACGAGGACTCGCTCCTCGTGGAGGCGGAGCGCGGGCTGTTCGCGGTGGCCGACGGGATGGGCGGACATGCCGCCGGCGAGGTCGCGTCGCACCTGGCGATCGAGGCCGTGCGCTCCGCCCTGTCGGGGGCCCCGCCGGTCGAGCGGGACATGCCCGCGCGGCTGCGCGACGCGATCGAGGAGGCCAACCGGCGGATCGCGGAGCAGATCGAACAGCAGCCCGAGTGCCGCGGGATGGGGACGACGCTCGTCGTCGCGGTTTCCGACGGCCCGCGCTGCTGGATCGCGCACATCGGGGATTCCCGGGCCTACCTCGTCCGCGGGGACCAGATCACGCAGCTCACCGCCGACCACTCGTTCGTCAACGAGCTGGTGCGGCTGGGGATGCTCTCGCGCGAACAGGCGGCACGCGACCCGCGCCGGAACGTCGTGACGCGGGCGCTCGGCAGCGGGGCGATGGTCGTGCCCGAGATCCACGAGTACCGGGTCGAGGCGGGAGACCTGATGCTGCTCTGCTCGGACGGGCTCAACACGATGCTCGCCGACGAGCGGATCCTGGCGGTGGTGCAGGAGTCGGGGCGCTCGCTCGAGGAGGTCTGCGCCGGGCTGGTGGCCGCCGCCAACGCGGCCGGAGGCGAGGACAACATCTCGGTCGTGGCGATCCAGTGGTGCGCGGCCGACGAGGCCACCGGCCCGGACGGCTCGACCGCGCCGGTGCCGGCGGACGAGTCCCCGACCGGTCCCGAAGCCGAGCCCACCTCGGAAGCCTGAGCCCGTCCCGGCCCCACGCCGCTCACCCCCGAACCGGGCCCATCCCCGCGCCGGGAGGCCGTTTTCTTGACCGGACCCCGTGCGCTCCTTATAGTCCCCTCGGTCTCCATGACGCCGCGCCCCGCCGCCCTTCTCACGGCCCTGGTGGTCGTGACGACCGCGCTGCCGCCCAGCCGGGCCGCGGCCACCGACGATTCCGTCCAGTACGGGGCCGCCGTGCGGACCGCCGCCGCCCAGGCCGGGCTGAGCGGCGACGACCTCTCCCCCGCCCTCCGCCCCGACGGCCCGCTCGGGCCCGACCACCCGCTGCGCCGCCGACCGGGGGGCGCGGAGCCGGGCACGCTGACCTCGATCGCGGCGCGCGAGCCGGCGGTGCGCGTGCACTGGCCGGCCGGGCTCGCGGGGCTGCGCGACGCGGACCTCGACGGGGTGCCGGACCGCGCCGCCGCCGCGCTGCGGACCGCGCTGAAGACGCTCGCCTTCTGCCGGACGGTCGGCCTCGGCCTCCCCGCCGACGACGCCGACCGGGAACTCGACCTCTACCTTGCGCCGCTCGACGGCGAGGCGCGCGGCTTCGCGGTGATCGAGCCGGCCGCGCCCGGCGAGCGCGGCGCCCCCGGCTTCGCGGTGCTGGACGCCTCGGGCCGGCAGGACGACCAGGCCTTCCGCGGGATGGTCGGGCGCGCGGTGGCCCGCCTCGTGCTGGCCGGGCGCGACGCGACCGCGCCGCCCTGGGGGGTCGAGCCCGGCGCGCTCTGGATCCAGGCCCAGGTGACGGGACCGGACCTCGAGATCCAGCGCGACCTGCAGGCCCGCTGGAACCACCCCGAGCGCGGGCTCTTCATCGACGACCCCCTGCTGGCGCGCGGCAACGCCGGCCTGCTGTGGTGCCTCGAGGACGAGGCGCTGGAGACGCGCGCGCTG
>CAYZDB010000126.1:0-7990 GCA_964476985.1 uncultured Acidobacteriota bacterium
GGCGACCCCACCCGCTCCACGGAGTTCGGATCCTCGGAGCCGTTCGACAGGTCGACGGCCCGCACGACGTAGTAGTAGGTCCCGCCGCTGGACAGGCTCGCGGCGTCGATGTAGCTCGTCCCGTCGATGCCCGAGGCGATCACGTTCGCCGGCACGAGCGCCACGGGACTGGTCGTGGAGCGGTAGATCCGGTAGCGCACCGGGCCGGAACAGGCCGCCGTCGCGGCCGGCCACGCGAGGGAGAGGGCGCAGGTCGACTGGCCCGGGTTCGTCACCGACGCCAGCCCGGCGAACGAAGGGGCCAGCGTGCACGGGCCGGTCGCCGTGGCCTCGGCACAGGCCGACGGCGCGGACTCGCAGCCGCCCGTCGAGTCGACCGCCGCCACCTTGTAGGAATAGGTGATGCCGCCGCTGACGCTGGTGTCGGTCCAGGGCGAGGCGGGCTGGCCGGAGCGGACCAGTTCGAATGCGCCGCCCGGGCAGCCGCCCAGCGAGCGGTAGATGCGGTACGAATCGCCGGCCGGGACGCCGGAGTCCCAGCTCACGGTGATGCGGTTGTCGGCGGGGGTGGTGGCCCCGTCGATCGCGGGGGCGCCCGGAACGGCGCACAGGCACCCCGCGTTCACCGCCGAGAGAATGTCGAGCCGGCCGTTGCCCCAGGTGTTGTTCGGCCCGGTGGTGTAGTTCCCGCCGCAGCTCTCGACCGCGCCCGGCAGGTCGAGCGCCGCCGCGCTCAGCGCGGTCTGGGTGTCGTCCTGCTCGTTCAGGAAGCAGGAGTGCGCCGACCAGAGCAGCGCGACCGCGCCCGCCACGTGCGGGCCGGCCATGCTCGTCCCGTCCATCGTGGTGTAGGCCGAATCGCTCGAGTTGTAGGCCGAGCGCACCCCGGAGCCCGGAGCCACGATCTCGGGTTTCATCGCGCCGGTGCCGGTCGCGTAGCCGCGGCTGCTGAAGTACGACATCGAGTCCGTGCTGGTGGTGGAACCGACCGTATAGGCGGAGAGGTAGAGGGCGGGCGGATCGGTGACCGTGTTGCAGCTCGAGCCGGAATTGCCGGCCGAGGCGACGGTCATGATCCCGGCGGCCTTCTGGTTGTCGACGGCGGCCTGCAGCGTGTCCCACGAGCAGCCCTCCGAGGTCGGGCAACCCCAGGAGTTGTTGGTCACGTCGGGGGCCTTCGTCGGGTCGGGGTCCGAGCCGTCGATCTTCGTCGGCGCCAGGAAGAACTCGAAGCACTCGAGATAGGTCGCGGGGGTGCCGACTCCCGCGTTCATGTTGCGGCAGCCGATCCACTTCGCTCCCGGCGCCATCCCGACCTGGTTCGAGCCGCCGTCGTCGCCGACGACCGTGCCCATCGTGTGCGTGCCGTGGCCGTGGTCGTCGCAGGGGACCGGGGAATCGGCGCCGCAGCTGCTGCCGGCCTCGTGGACCGCGTCGTGCCAGTTGTAGTTGTGGTCGGCGGCCGAGCCGTTCCAGCCGCGGTACTTGTTCTTCAGGGTGTTGTGGGTCCAGCGGATCCCGGTGTCCTGGCCGGCGACGACGATCCCCTCGCCGCGGAAGCCGAGGTTCCAGACCGCGGGGGCCTGCACCTTGTTGATGTTCCACTCGACGGCGTCGGGCTCGCCGCCGGCGGCCGGCGATCCCGGCGCGGCGGACGGCGCGGGACCGGCCTGCTCCTCGATCGCGCCCGGCCGGGGCAGGACGTTCCGGATCGCGGGGTTCCCCTCGACGCGGTCGACCTCCGGCCGGCGGGCCGCCTCCACGGCGAGCGCGCGGTCGCCGCCCTGGACCAGGATCGCGTTGACGATCCAGTACGGCCGGTATCTCACCCCGCGCGAGTCGAGCCAGGTGCGCACCGGACCCTGCGCCGCGTCCGCGGCCTGGGTCAGCGCCGAGAAGACGAAGCGGCCCTTGTCCTTCTTGTCGGCCAGGGCGCGGGCCGCCGACAGGTCGGCCTGGTGCTTGAGCACGATGAAGAAGTCGGCCCGCTGGCCGTTCTCGGTCTGCTGCACGACCCACCAGTGGAGGTTGGGCGGGAGATCCGAAGCGGCGTCGCCGGCGGCGGAGGCGGGAAACAGGGCGGCGCAGACGAGCAGCGGGAGCAGGACGGGCCGTGCGGACCGGAGCATGGGGGACCCTCGCGCGAGTATCCGGAAAGGTACGCCGGAACGAACGGGAAAGTAAACGGCAGGGCCGGGTTTCACGGTTCGGCCGGGCCGCAGGGCGAGGCGGTCGGGCATGGAGCCGGGGCTGGACGGCGGCTATCCTGCGCCGCGGGAGGGAACAGGCGATGGCGACCACGCGTGCCGGAGGCCGGAGCGCTTCGGGCCCGAGCCACGCGGCCTTCCTGCGCGCCGTCAACGTCGGCGGGAAGGGCCAGGTCGGGATGGCCGAGCTCCGGGAGGCGTTCACCGCGTCCGGTTGCCACGACGTGAGCACCTGGATCCAGAGTGGCAACGTGCTGTTCGCCGCGCCGGGCGGGTCGCTGGAGCGGGTCCGGCCGCGGATCGTGGCCGCGGTGTCGGAGTTGCTGCGGGGCGACGCCGTGATCGTCTTCCGGACCGTCGCCGAGTTGTCGGCGCTGGTGCGTCAGGACCCCTTCGCCGGCCGAGTCGAGGACGGCGATACGAAGCTCTACGTCGCGCTCCTGGCCGAGGCGCCGCGCCGCTGGCCCGCGCTCCCGCTGGCCTCCGAGAAGGACGGGCTGGAAGTACTTTCCCGGCGCGGGCTCGACCTCCTCTTGCTGAGCCGGCGGCTCCGGAACGGCCGCTTCGGCTTTCCGAACAACTTCGTCGAGCAGACACTCGGCGTCGCCGCGACGAGCCGCAACTGGAACACCGTACGGAGGGTGGCGCAGCTGGCGGCGAGTCCCGGCGGCGGGTGAGCGTGCAGGCGCGGCCACTTCGACGGCAGCGCACCACGCTGCGCGCGGGACAGAGGGAGGACTGATGCGTCCTGGACTGGCGTACCTGGCTTTCGTCGTGCTGCTCGCCTCTGCCGGCTGGGTCCTACTTCCGGCAGCCCGGGCGGCAGAGCCGCAGCTCGTGCTCCGGGGTCTCGACCCGATCGAGCTGGTCGCGGGGCGCGAGGTCCCCGGTCGGCCCGCGATCAGCTCCGTGCGGGGTGCCTACCGGTACCAGTTCGCGAGCGAAGAGAACAAGCGGCGCTTCGAGGCGGGCGGCGAACGCTACGCGGTCCAGATCGGCGGCGCCTGTGCCAAGATGGGACCGCTCTCCGGGAAGGGGAGCCCCGATCGATTCCTCGTCTTCGACGGGCGGATCTTCCTGTTCGCCTCCGACTCGTGCCGCAACGCCTTCACCACCGAGCCG
Source organism: uncultured Acidobacteriota bacterium (assembly GCA_964476985.1). Classification (GTDB taxonomy): domain Bacteria; phylum Acidobacteriota; class Polarisedimenticolia; order J045; family J045; genus JALOKP01. Next base: position 3,330 of record CAYZDB010000126.1, read on the forward strand.
GAGAAGTACGTCGATCGCGCCGATCCGGCGCCCACCGGGACGCCCGAGCAGGCGCAGCGCGCCTCCGTGGTGCTCGAGAAGGCGATCGCGGCAGTCGGAGGGCCGGAACGGCTGCGAGACTTGGCCGCGGTGCAGGAGCGGAGGAAGATCTCCGGCGAGTCGGGCGGCACGCCGTACTCCTACACCGAGACGATCCAGCTTGGTTTCCCGGAGTCGATCCGCGTGATCGACGATTTCGGCGGGTCGACGTACGGCTGGGCGCTCGAGCCGGCGGGCGCCGTTCTCCTCGAGAAGGGCGAGGCAACGCCGACGGAGCCGTCGGTCACCGAGTTCGTTCGCCGCGAGTACTACCGCCACCCCCTGGCGCTGCTCGAGGCATGGCAACGCGGTGCCGCGACCGCGTTCGCGCGCGGCCCTGCTCGCGCGAACGAGACCGCACTCGAACGCGTGACCATGCACGCCGGCGGTGCGACCACGACGCTGGGGATCGACCCCGCAACGGGTCGGGTCGTGGAAGCGTCGTACCGGGGCCGGATCACCCGCGGAATCAGCGAGGCGGAGCTGCGCTACTCCGACTTCCGCGACGTGGACGGGATTCTCGTTCCCTTCAGGATCGATCGCTGGGCGAACGGGGCACCGCTGACCCAGCCGGGCCTCGCGATCGAGTCGGTGGAGGTGCGGTTCCGGACGCGCGCCAAGCCTCCGGTCCCGCAGGCGCCCTGACGCTCCCGGCCGGGCCTGGCGCCCGCCACGGGGGGCCCTCCCGGCCCCTGCGGGCGCCCCTTGACATTCTGAAAGTACGCACTTACACTACGCGGCGATCGGGAGGCCCGCCGTGCCGCGTCCCAACCGTTCCGCCGAGAAGCGCGAGGAACTGCTCCCCGTCCTGGCCGAGGCCTTCGCCGAGGTCGGCTACCGCCGGGCCACCACCGCGGAGCTGGCCCGCCGCTGCGGCGTCCAGGAGACGATCCTCTACCGCCTCTGGGACGACAAGAAGGCGATGTTCCTGGCTGCGATCGACCACGTCTACGAGCGGTCCCTGACGATCTGGGACGGGCTGCTCGACGCGGGCGAGGGGAAAGGGACGGGGGCGGAGCGGATCCTCGCGCACGAGGCGACGCACCACGGCGAGTTCGGCCTCTACCGCGTGCTCTTCGCCGGGCTCGACGAGGTCGACGACGACGAGGTCAAGGCCCGCCTGCGGGCGACCTACCGCCGTTTTCACCGTTACATCCGCGACCGGATCGTCGAGCACCGCGCCGCCCGCGGGATCCGGGGCGGGCTCGACGCCGACGCTGCGGCCTGGGCGGTGCTGGGGCTCGGCACGATCTCGAACATCGGGCGCGAGGTCGGGCTGCTGACGGGCGCGGCGCGCCGGACGCTTCTCCGGGATATCGGACAGACGCTGCTGGAGGGACGATGAGCAGGTTCCTGATGATGATTGGTGTGGCGGTGCTGGCGGCGGTGGTGCTGTTCGCCCTCTGGGCGCGCGCGCCGCGCGGCTGGACGAAGAACTTTCTCGCGATCGCCTGGATCTCCGCGATCGCCTTCCCGGTCTGCGCCGTGTTGCACAACGCGGTGGATGCGGTCTTCCACTTCGACGAGCCGGTCTTCTTCCTGCTGGCGATCATCGGCGCGCCGGCCGGGCTCGCGGTCGGGTTGGTGGGAGCGACCATCGCCGCGCTGCTCGCGCGGCGGGGGCCGGCGTAGGAAGACTCTCCTGCGGCGACCCAGCCCGTCGCCGGGGTTCGCGCCGGGTGCTAACCTGCGAACTCCGGACGAGGAGCTTCCGATGCCCAGGTGCGACAGGCAGGCGAGGGGATTCCGGGCGCGCCCGGGACTCGAGCCGTGAGCGCCGAGCGCCGCTACGGCGCGGGCGACCCGGTCTTCGACCTCTGCCGGGCGTGCAAGACCGAGCGCCGGCACACCGTGATCGTGGCCGACCCCGCGGGGCGCCCGCTGCGCGTCACCTGCGACTACTGCGGCAGCCAGCACAACTTTCGCGGCGGCGCGGCAGCCGCCCCCGCCGCCGCGGCCGGTGCGGCGCCCGGCGCGGCGCCCTCCGCCTCTCCCCGCAGCACCTTTCCGCTCGCCACCGAGCGCGAGCGCCGGGAGCCCCCGATGGCCATCGACGTGAAGGACGGCTCCGTCGCCGATCTCGAGACCCTGCTGCGCCGGGTGATCCGCGAGGAGTGCGGCGTCACCCCGGTCGCGCCCGCGGAGAAGTGGCGCGGAGGCGAGCTGGTGCTGCGTCCGGGGCGCCCCGGCGTCGCCGAGAAGAGCTGGCCGATCGAGACGCTGTTCCAGAAGATCGTCGCGGTCCGCAACCGCCTGCGCGTGCTCGAGCAGCAGGTCAACGCGGCCGAGGAGCTGCCTGCCGAGACCCGGCTGAAGCTGCAGGGCTACATCACGGGGTGCTACGGCTCGCTCACCAGTTTCAACGTGCTCTTCGCCGAGGACGACGACCGGTTCAAGGGCAGCGGCGAGTGAGCGGCCGGCGCTCCGCCGCGGGGCGGGGCGCGAACGCCCGCGCGCGCCGGTGAAGCACGGCGGAGTCCGCGCGCGCATTGTCTGACCGATTTGTTTGTTCTGCAAAAGAACGTCGAATCACTCGTCCGAAATCGACGTAGAATCCCTTCCCGTCAAACGCAGGTCCGTGGCAGGACGTCGCGCGATCAGGCTCGATCCAGCCGCCGAGAGGGGATGCGGCGGGTCGCGGTGGTTCCCCTCCCGAGGTGAAGTCATGCGCTCGACCCGACACTCGCTGATCCACGCGCTCGTGCTGCTCCTGGCCGTCTTCGCGGCCGGAAGCGGCGCACTCGCGCAGTCCACCAAGCCTTTCAAGATCAAGGCCACGGCGGGGAAGGGCGGCACCGTCTCGCCGCGCTCCGCCAGCGTGCAGCCGGGGGCCGATCAGACCTTCCAGGTCACCGCGAGCAGCGGCTTTTACATCTCCTCCGTGGCGGTCGACGGGTCGAGCCAGCCGGTGCCGCCGCAGGCGACGAGCTACAGCTACACCTTCACCAACGTCCAGGCCAAGCACTCGCTCAAGGCGAGTTTCGCGGCCTTCACCTACCCCGTGACGGTCGAGGCGCGGGACGGGATCTCCGTCTCGCCCCCCTCCAAGTCGTACACCGCGGGCTCGAAGGTCAAGTTCACGATCCGGCCGCCGGCCAGCGGCGGGACGATCCTCGCCACGCTCGACGGCCGGCCGATCTCGCTGGCCCGGGCGGGCAAGAACTTCAGCTACACGCTGACCGTGACCGGTCCGCACACGCTGGTCTTCGCGCTCGACGTCCCCGACCAGTCGCTCACCGTCTCGCGCGCCGGCAGCGGCAGCGGCACCGTGACGAGCAGCCCCGCCGGGATCGACTGCGGCGCGAACTGCAGCGCGAGCTTCGACGCCGGGACCTTGGTCACGCTGACCGCCACGCCGGCCCAGGGCTCGCTGTTCGCCGGTTGGAGCGGGGCCTGCACCGGCGGTGGCACCTGCAGCGTCACGATGAGCGCGGCCCGCAGCGTCACCGCCACCTTCAACGCGATCCCCGTCAACCGCACGCTGACGGTCAGCGTCACGCCCGAACAGGGGGGCTCGATCAGCAGCGACCCCCTGGGGATTTCGTGCGGTAACGCCAACACCCGCTGCTCGGAGTCGTTCCTCTCCGGCACCGTGATCACGCTCACCCCCAACCCGGCCGCGGGCTTCAGCTTCGCCGGCTGGACCGGGGCCTGCAGCGGTACCGGCGCGTGCGTCTTCACGCTCAACGCCGACACCACGGTCGGGGCGAGCTTCAGCGAGGCGGCCCAGCCGACGCTGAGCGTCAGCGTGACGCCGGACGCGGGCGGCTTGGTCGCCAGCACGCCGGCCGGGATCTCGTGCGGCAACGGCAACGCCCAGTGCTCCAACGCCTGGCCTGCCGGCACCGGGATCACGCTCACGGCCACACCGGCTTCGGGCTGGAACTTCACCGGCTGGAGCGGGGCCTGCAGCGGCACCGGGAACTGCGCGGTCACGCTCAACGCCAACGCCAGCGTCGGCGCGAGCTTCGCGCAGACCACGCCCAAGCGGACGCTCTCGGTCAACGTCAGCGCCGGGGCCAACGCGGCCGGCGGCCGGGTCGACAGCACGCCGGCGGGGATCAACTGCGGCCAGGGGAACTCGGCCTGCTCGGCGCAGTACGACGACGGGACCCAGGTCGGGCTCGCCGCCCACCCGGCGTCGGGCTGGAAGTTCACCGGCTGGAGCGGCGCGTGCAGCGGGACGGGCGCCTGCAGCGTCACGCTCAACGCCGATTCCTCGGTGGGAGCGGCGTTCGTCCAGGACGACGGCGGCGGCGGCAACCCGACCCTCGGCGTCAAGGTCGTAGACAACTGCGGAGAGCCCGTCGTGGGCGCCCTCGTGGCCGTCCACGACCAGAGCGACGGCACCGTCGAGAAGACCTTCACCACGGGCCCGAGCGGCGTGGTCGATCTCAGCTCGGAGCAGAAGCCGCTGACCTTCTCGGCCGGTCGGCCGAACACCACCGTCTCCGGCGACGTGATCTACAGCTTCGTCGATATCCCGGACGGCGTCGGGACCCTCGTGGTCTCGCTGCCGGGCGGCGTCCAGGGCTGCGGCGTGACCGACCCCGACGTGGGCACGGTCACGGTGTCTCTGAACC
>CAYZDB010000127.1:0-7875 GCA_964476985.1 uncultured Acidobacteriota bacterium
ACCGCGACCTACCCCGCGATCGCGGTCGGGGCCAGCGCGCAGTCGCAGCCGCCGCACTACGCGGTCGCGCTGTCGCCGGCCGCGCCGGCCGGGACCAAGGTCGGGTTCGTGGTCCGCTGGACGGCCTCGTCGAAGACCGGGACCTCCGACCCGTTCTGGGTCCCGGTGAGCCCGCGGGCCTGCACCACCTACAACTCGACCGGCGGCGCGATCCCGGTGCCGGACCGCAGCTCGCGGACCTCGACGATCGCGGTCACGAACCAGGTCGAGCTCGACGAGGTCAACGTCTACGTCAACATCTCGCACGGCTACAAGGGCGACCTGGCGGTCAGCGCGATCTCGCCGGCGGGGACGCCGGTCGCGCTGCACAACCGGACCGGCGGCTCGGGGAGCAACATCGTCGGCTGGTACGACTCGCAGATCGCGCCGGCGGAGCCGCTGGCGCGCTTTTCCGGCGAGGGGTCGCAGGGGACCTGGACGCTCAAGGTGACCGACGCCGTGCCGGCCAACTCCGGCACGCTCAACAGCTGGTCGGTCGAGGTCTGCGGCCGGCCGTTCGAGTCGCGGCCGCCCGAGATGCGGCTGCGCTCCGTGACGCGGCAGGCCGGCGTGGTCGCGCTCGAGTGGTGGCCGTACCCGGGGCTGACCGGCTACCGCGTTTACCGCGGCACCGACCCGGCCGCGGCGGCGTCGTTCGCCGACGTGACGGCGTCGGACCCGAACGCCGCCGACACGCGCTACCAGGACGCGACCGCCGCGACGCCGCTCCTGATGTACCTGGTCACCGGCGTCAGCCCGCGCGGCGAGAGCCCGTGGGGGGCGTACGGGCGCTGAGCGGGCGAGCGGCTAGTACACCACCCCCGCCGCGAACCGCCCGGCCACCGCGACCACCGCCGCCAGCACGACGGTCAGCCCGGTGATCCAGGCCGTTTCCTTCCAGCCGACCTCGCGCCAGAGCACGGCCAGGGTCGCGACGCAGGGCACGTAGAAGACCACGAACAGCGCGAAGGTGATCATCTGGACCGGCGTCATGACGGTCGCGACCGCCGTCGTGCCGAGCGCCTGGACCAGCATCATGAGCGACAGCTCCTTGCGCAGCACGCCGAAGACCAGCGTCATCCCGACCGCCACCGGCAGGCCGAGCAGCGTCACCGTCAGCGGCGACAGGCCGCGGTTGATCACGGCCTCGAGGCCGCTGACCTGGAGCAGCGAGAGCACGATCGAGGAGGCCACCAGCATCGGCCAGGCGATCGCCAGGAACTCGCGGATCGCGATCCAGGTGCGGGCCGCGACGGTGTGCGGCGACGGGGCGCGCAGGTCCGGGACCTCGAGGATCAGGCCCGGCGAGACGGCCCGCGACTTGCGCTCGAGCACCACCGCCAGCCCGGCCGTGATCAGCAGGTTGACGACGTAGATCACGATCGCGGCCAGCGCCCCCAGTTCGGCGCCGACCAGCCCCAGGATCACGGTGCTGCGCGCGGAGCAGGGGATCATCACGGTCAGCGTGGCGGTGACGCGCCGGTCGCGCGGCGAGCCCAGGATCCGCGTCGCCATCACGGCCGGGACCGAGCAGCCGTAGCCCAGGACCAGCGGCACGACCGACTTGCCGTGCAGGCCGAGCCGATGCATCACGCCGTCCAGCAGGTAGGCCATGCGCGGCAGGTAGCCGCTCTCCTCGAGCGCGGCCAGGCCGATCAGGAACGGCAGCAGGTACGGCAGCACGATCCCGAAGCCGCCGGAGATCCCCAGGATCGCGCCCTGCAGGATTGCGCCCGTCGTGGTGTCGGGCGGGACCATCGTCCCGGTCCAGGCCCCGAACTTCTCGAACGCCGCCAGGAGCGGCGCCTCGAGGTACTTGCCGGCGCCGAAGACCAGCCAGAAGAAGGCGCCCATCACGCCGATCAGCGCCGGCAGGCCGAAGAACGGGTGCATCAGCACCGCGTCGACCCGCTCGCGCCAGCCGAGGTGCGCGCGGCGCGTGCGCGCCACCTTGTCCTCGATCGCGTGGGCGACGGTGTGGCGCTCGCCGCAGACGACCTGCTCGGAGGACCAGTCGTGCTGCTCTTCCAGCCGGCGCGCCTCGGCCTCGACCTTGCCGGACAGCGCCGGGGCGGACGCGGCCAGCTCGGCCGTCAGCCGCGGGTCGCGTTCGAGCAGCTTGATCGCCAGCAGGCGAGGCGGGATGCGCCACGGCAGGCGGACCGCGCCCAGCACCGCTTCCACCTCGTGGATCGCGCGCTCGACCTCGCGGCTGTAGCGCGGCGGGCGGGGCCGGGTGCCGGCGGTCGCGGCCCCCAGCGCGGCCTCGAACAGCTCGACCAGGCCGAGACCGCGGCGGGCCACGGTCGCCACGACCGGGACGCCCAGCTCGCGCGCCAGCGCGTCGGCGTCGACCTCGATCCCCTTGCGCTGCGCCTCGTCCATCATGTTGAGCGCGACGACCACCGGCCGGCCCAGCTCGAGCAGCTGCAGGGTGAGCTCGAGCGAGCGGCCCAGCCGGCTGGCGTCGACGACGTTGACCAGCACCGACGGCTCGCCGGTGGCGAGGAACGAGAGGGCCTGGTGCTCGGCCTCGTCGTGGCCGGTCAGGGAGTAGGTGCCGGGGAGGTCGACGACCTCGACCTCGCGCCCATCGACCAGCACCTTGCTGGCGGTGAAGCCGACGGTCGAGCCGGGGAAGTTGGAGGTCGCCGCCTTGTAGCCGGCGACGGCGTTGAACACCGTGCTCTTGCCGCAGTTGGGCTGGCCGACCAGGGCGAGTTTCACGGCTCGACGAGGACCTTCCGCGCCACCCCGCGTCCCAGCGCGATCCGGGTCCCGTCGACCTCGACCAGCAGCGGGCCGCCCAGGGGGCCGCGGTTCAGGACCGACAGGACCGTCCCCGGAAGCAGCCCCATCGTGGCCAGCCGGGCCCGGACCTCGTGCCCCCCGTCGATGCCGGAAATGCGCACCGGGAGGCGGAGTTCGGCCTGTTCGAGGTTGGACTGCACGGGGGATCCTGGCGCCGGCGGGGAGGGGAAACCGACGGGGGGGAGCGTACTAGGAGTTAGACCTTGGTGCAACCTGTTCGCAGGAAGCCGCCCACCAGGAGTGGGCTAGGGTCGCCCCCAGGATCACCGCCCCCCCGGCCAGGGCCCAGCCGCCGGGGTTCTCGCCGTGCATCAGCCAGGACCAGAGCGGGTTGAGCGTCGGCTCGAGCAGCAGCAGCAGCGAGGCCTCGAAGGCCGGGACGGCGCGCAGCGCGCGGGTCAGCAGGACGTAGGCCAGCGCGATCTGGAAGGTCCCCAGGTAGGCGATCGCCACCGCGTCGCCGGCGGTGGCGTGCGTCACCGGCAGCGCCAGCGGGAGCGTCAGCAGGAAGGCGAGGGCGTTTCCCAGCAGCGCGGCCCCGGCGCCGCGGGCCTCGCCCGGGCGCTCGTCGCGGGCCAGCCAGCGCAGGCCGCCGATCGTCAGCGCGAAGAAGAGGCCGGAGGCGGCGGCGAGCAGGTTCCCCAGCGCGGGGTTGGGCGCGGTCGCCTGCGGCGGCGGCGTACCGGTGAAGAGCAGCGCCATCCCCGCCGCCAGCGCGCCCAGGAAGACCAGGTCGTGGCGGCGGATCCGCTCGCCCAGCAGCAGCGGCGAGAGCAGCAGCAGGTAGAACGGTCCGGTCGACTGCAGGTAGATCGTCGCGGCCGAGGTCGTCAGCTTGTTGGCGATCGCGAACGACAGCAGCGTCGCGGCGTAGGCCAGCGCGACCGGGACCGTGCGCCACGAGAGGCTGCGGCGCGCGGCCGGGAGCATCAGCGCCAGCGCGATCGCGGCCATGCCCGAGCGGCCGCCCGCGACCTGCCACGGCGTCAGCGTCGTGGCCTTGATCGCGGCGCCGCCGGTCGAGAACAGGAACGCCGCGCCCAGGACCTCGAGCCGCGGGATCGCGCCCTCGCCGCGGAGCCGGTGGAGCACCCGGCCTCAGTACTCGAGCAGCACGCGCCGCTTCTCGCGCAGCGCGGCGCGCTCGAGCACGTGGTCGTAGATCCGCGCGGAGTGGTCCCAGGAGAAGTCCAGCTCCATCGCGCGGCGGCGGAGCGGGTCGAGCGCGGCCGGGCCCTCGGTGAAGCGCCGTAGCGCGCGCTCGCAGGCCCACGCCAGCCCCGCGGCATCGGCGTGCTCGAAGACGAAGCCGGTGCCGGTCTCGGGGTGCTCGTCGAGGTCGATCACGGTGTCGGCCAGGCCGCCGGTGCGGCGCACGATCGGCAGCGTGCCGTAGCGCAGCGCGGCCATCTGGCCCAGGCCGCAGGGCTCGAAGCGCGACGGCATCAGGAAGAAGTCCGAGCCGCCGTAGATCCGGTGGGCCAGCGACTCGTCGAAGCGCTCGACGACCGCGACCGACTGGCGCCACATCGCGGCCAGGCCCAGCAGCGGCTCGATCAGGCGGCGCTGGCCGGTGCCCAGCACCACGAGCTGGGCCTGCCGCTCGACCAGCAGCGGCGCGACCTGCTCGACCAGGTCGACCCCCTTCTGCGGGTCGATCCGGCTGACCATTCCGAAGAGCGGCAGGGCGGCGTCGGCGCGGAAGCCCAGCTCGTGCTGCAGCGCGGCCTTCACGGCGGCCTTGCCGGAGAGGTCCGCCGGCGAGAAGGGGCGCGGCAGCGCGGTGTCGGTCGCGGGGTTCCAGCTGCCGACGTCGAGGCCGTTGAGGATCCCGTGCAGGTCGTCGCCGCGCGCCAGCAGCAGGTCCTCGAGCCCCTCGCCGTAGCCGGGCCAGAGGATCTCGCGGGCGTAGGTCGGCGAGACGGTGATCACGATCGTCGCCAGCGAGACGCCGGCCTTCAGGAAGCTGAAGGCCCCCGCCGACTCCAGCAGGTCCTCGCCGGTGTAGAGCGGCGGGATCGCGAAGCGCGCGGCGAGATCGCCGGGGAAGAGGCCCTGGTGCGCGACGTTGTGCAGCACCATCGCCGACGCGGTCTGCTCCAGCGGGTCGTCGGGAAAGCCGTGGGCGCGCAGGAAAACCGGGATCAGCGCGGCCGGCCAGTCGTGGGCCAGGATCACGTCGGCCGCCGGCGGGATGTCGCGCAGCGCGGAGAGGGTGGCGCCGCAGAACCAGCCGAAGCGCTCGCCGTTGTCCCAGTACGAGCCGCCGGCGTCGCCGTAGATCCCGGGGCGGTCGAAGTACTCGGGGCGGCCGATCAGCAGCAGGCGCACCCCCTGGTGCCACGTCTCCTGGACCGTTCCCATCACCTCGCGGCCGTCGAGGCGGTAGCCGACCGGACGGGCGGCGCGCGGGTCGAGGCCGAGCTGCGCGAGGACCTTCTGGTAGGCCGGCAGGGCCACCGTGACCTGGTGGCCGTCGCGGGCCTGCGCCGGCGGCAGCGAGCCGACGACGTCGCCCAGCCCGCCGACCTTGGCGAACGGGGCCATCTCGGGGGAGACGTGTACGATGTGCATGGGGCGATTATCCCCGCTTTCGAGCGCCGTGCCGAACCTCGATCTCGCCGCCCTCGTCGACGCCGGACGGGCCGCAGGCTTCAGCGCCTGCGGGGTCGCGCCGTGCCGTCCCAGCGACCAGGGGGCCGCGCTGGACGCCTGGCTCGCGCGCGGGGCCCACGCCGGGATGCGCTGGCTGGAGACCACGGCCGCGACGCGCAAGGACCTGCACCGGCGCTGGCCCTGGGCGCGGAGCGCGCTGGTCGGCGTGGCCAGCTACCTGGCGCCGCCGCGCGACCGGCAGGCGCGGGCGGGGATCGCGCGGCACGTCGCGCGCTACGCGCTGGGGCGCGACTACCACCGCACGCTGACGGCCTGGCTCGTGGCGTGGGCCGCGGCGGTGGAGCGGCTGCACGGCGGGCCGTTCCGGCGCGCGGTGCTGGTCGACACCAGCGCGGTGCTGGAGCGCGAGCTGGCGGTGCGCGCGGGGCTGGGCTGGATCGGGCGCAACAGCTGCCTGATCGGGCCGGACGGCAACTCGTGGACGGTGATCGGGCTCGTGCTGACGGAACTCGAGCTGCCGCTCTCGACGCCGGCGGCGCTGGACCGCTGCGGGAGCTGCACGGCGTGCCTGGACGCCTGCCCGACCGGGGCGATCCCCGAGCCGTACGTCGTCGACTCGAACCGCTGCACCTCGTACCTGACGATCGAGCACCGCGGCGCGATCGACCCCGCGCTGGCCGGCGCGATGGGGGACTGGCTCTTCGGCTGCGACGTCTGCCAGGAGGTCTGCCCCTGGAACCGGCGGGTCGAGCCGGGGGCGGCGCCGGAGTTCGAGGCCGACCCGCGACTGGCGACGCTCACGCTGGAGGCGGTCGCGCGGCTGGACGTCGCCGGGTTCCGCGACGCCTTCCGCGGGACGCCGCTGCTGCGGCCGCGGCGCGCGGGGATGGTGCGGAACGCGCTGATCGCCGGGGCGAACTGCGGGGACCGCGCGGTGCTGGACGCGGCCGCGGAGCTGGTCGACGACCCGGAAGAACCGGTGCGCCTCACCGCGCGCCACCTGGCAAGCCGGGGACAGCTGCCGTAGGTCAGTCCGACGCGAAGCGCGGCGTCTGTCCGCGCCGTTCTCTACTCACCGAGTTACGGCAGCTTTCCCCGGTTTGCTCGGTGCGTCGCAGCGCGAACCGGCCCGTGCCAGCGCGGCGTCGGCGGCGCGTGCGACGGCGGCGGCGGCGGCGACCATCGCGGGCTCGGCGCGGGCCTCGGCGCAGAGCGGCGCGGAGGGCTTGCCCTTCGCGAAGCGCGCCTCGAGCGCGAGGCGGCCCGCGGCCGGTGCCGACTCCAGGATCAGCGTCACCGCCGTGCCGTCGTCCGCCTGCTCGATCTCGACGACGCTCCAGCCCGCGGGGAGTGCGTCGCGCATCTCAGGCAGCGCCGCGAGCCACCGCGCGGCGGAGAGCCCGAGCGGGGCGCGCGGGGCGACGTCCGGCGGCGGCCCCGCGAACGGCGGGCGCGGCAGCACGACGCGCCAGCAGCCGACCGCGTCGCGGTCCGGGCCGAGGACCGGCACCATCAGCGCCACGACGCCGACGCTCGTCGCGGCGCCGAATCCGTCGACGAGCCGCGGCCAGCCGGTCTCCAGGCGCGTGGCGCCGGCGTCCCGCCCGGCCAGCAGTTCCGTCGCGCCGCGGGCCTGCAGCGCGAGCAGCAGCTCGCGCGACGGGACGTCCCCCAGCCAGGCCGCCAGCGCCTCGGTCCGCGCGTCGTCCGGTGCGGCCGCGGTGGGCTGCGCGGCGGCGGCGAAGCGGTCCCAGGCCGCGTCCCCCTCGGCGGCGCGGCGCGCCAGCTCCGGGCGCGCCTCGAGCAGCGTGCGCCCGTGGGCGACGAGCGGGCCGAAGCCGACGCCGCCGGGTTGGACCAGGCAGTCGATGCCGCCGCCCGCGACCAGCCGCCAGGCGATCTCGGCCGCGCTCGCGGGGGACTCGAGCGCCACGTCGGGGGGCGCGACCAACAGGCCGAGCGCGCGCGCCCCGGTGCGCGGCGAGGGGGCTTCGCGCGCAGAGAGCGCGCGGCGGCCGCGCCAGCGCGCGACGTCGTAGAGCGGGCCGGAGTCGGCCAGGTTCTCGACCGCAGAGAAGCCGAGCCAGCGCTCCGGGCCCAGCGCGGCGGCGCACTCCGGCGCGCCCGGGCCGCCGAGCTGCCAGCGGACCGCCTGCCGCGCGACCTCGCGCGCGCCCGCCGGAAACGGCGCGCGCGCGCCGCGCGCCGCGATGATCCGGCTGGGGAGGCCCGCGGCGGGGCGGACCCGGACCCGGACGCGGTTCCCGGCGCCCGGCGCGCCCCCGGCCGCGGATCCGCCCCCGGCCGCGGGCGCTGACGGCTGCTGCTGCGGCGGCTCGTACACGATCGTCGCTTCCCCCGCGATCCGCTCGTGCAGCCGCGCCAGCGCCAGCCGGACGTCGTCGCCGT
>CAYZDB010000128.1:0-7874 GCA_964476985.1 uncultured Acidobacteriota bacterium
GCGTGGAACACGATCTCGGGGCGGAAGCGCTGGAACACGCCGAGCAGCTTCCGCTTGTTGATCACGTCGCCGATGATCTCGACCAGCTGCGTCTCCTCGGCCCGCGGCGACAGCTCCTGGAAGATCGCGAAGATGCTGTTCTCGCCGCGGCCCAGCAGGCCCAGCTGGGACGGCTTGAAGCGCAGGACCTGGCGGCACAGCTCGGAGCCGATCGAGCCGCCGGCGCCGGTGATCAGCACGCGGCGGCCGCGCAGGTAGGCGCTGACCTCCTCGACCTTCAGCTCGACCCGCGGCCGGCCCAGCAGGTCCTCGATCTGCAGGTCGCGGATGTCGGAGAGCCGGACCGGGCCGTGCACCAGGCTGGCCAGGTCGGGCAGGATCTTCATCTTGGCGCCGGTGCCGCGGCAGATCTCGACGATCGGCCGGACCTGCTCCGCGGTCGCCGACGGGATCGCGATCAGGATCTCCTGGACGTCGTGCTGCGCGACCAGGCGCGGGATCTCGGCGCGCCCGCCACGGACCTTGACGCCGTGCAGGCGCAGCCCGTGCTTGCTCGGGTCGTCGTCGACGAAGCCGACCGGCAGGTAGCCCAGCGCCTCGTTGCGCGCCATCTCGCGCACCAGCGACTCGCCGGCGTCGCCGGCCCCGACGATCAGGATCCGGCGCTCCGGCCCGCGCGCGCGCGGCGCGATCAGGCGCCGCAGGTAGACCGGGAAGGCCGCCAGGAAGGCCGGGTTGACGCGCTCGCGCGCCAGCCGGGGCGCGACGCGGGCCATCCCGCAGAACAGCAGCGTCAGCAGCAGGTCGAGCGCGGCCACGCTGGAGGGGACGCGGTCGCCCATGACGTACCAGGTCGCGATCAGCACCAGCGTCGCCGAGACCGCGCCGCGCACCAGGCGCAGCAGGTCGGAGATCGACGAGTAGCGCCAGAGCGTGGCGTAGTTGCCGAACAGCGCGACGACCGCCAGCTTGACGACGACCACCAGGGGCAGCGTCTGGCGCAGCAGCGCGGCCTGGTCGGGCGGCGGGTCGCCGCCGAAGCGCAGCAGGTACGCGCAGAGGAACGCCAGCGCGAACAGCAGGGCGTCGGTGGCGGTCTTCGCCACCACGATCCACAGGCTCTCCAGCCGCTGCCGCATCGTCAGACCGCCTTTCGCGCGGAGACCCGCTCCGCGAGCGCCGGCCGCCCGCCGGCCCGCCGGAACTGCACCAGCGCCTCCAGGACCGCGCCCGCGGTGAGCAGCGCGTCGTGCCGCGCCTTGGGGCGGACCTGCATCAGGGGACGCCGCACCACGAACGGCAGCAGCCGGTCGAGCGCCGCGCCGTCGTCGACGACCCGCTCCGCCCCCTCCTCGCGGTAGCGGGCCAGCACCTCGTCCGGCACCACGTCGGTCGCGACCAGCGCGCCGTCGAGCGTGCCCGCGTGGTCGAGCACGGCCCGGACGTGGGCCGCCGCCGTGAAACCGGCCGTCTCTCCCTCTTCCGTCATGGCGTTGACGACCAGCAGGCGCAGCGCCTGGGTCCGCCGCAGCGCCTCGGCCAACCGCGTCACGAGCAGGTTGGGAACGATGCTCGAGAACAGGCTGCCGGGGCCGAGGATCACCAGGTCGGCGCGCTCGATCGCCTCGACCACGCCCGGCGCGGCGGCGTCGGCCGCCGGCTCGAGCCGCAGGCGGCGGACCGAGCCGCCCGCCACGGCCAGCGCGGTCTCGCCCAGCAGCTCGCGCCCGTCGGCCATTGTCGCCGCCAGCCGCACGTGCTCGAGCGTCGAGGGGAAGACGCGCCCCTGGATGTTGAGCACCTCGCTCGCCAGCTGGACCGCGGCCAGGAACCCGCCCGACTCCTCCTGCGCCAGCGCGGCCAGGATCAGGTTCCCCACCGGATGCCCCTCGAGGTCGTCTCCGTTGCGGTAGCGGGCCTGGAACAGGCGCGCCATCAGCGGCTCGTTGTGCGAGAGCGCGACCAGGCAGTTGCGGATGTCGCCCGGCGGCAGCATCCGCAGCGACTCGCGCAGCCGGCCGGAGCTGCCGCCCTCGTCGGTGACCGTGACCACCGCCGTGAGCCGCTCGGCGTCGTCGGCCAGCCCGGCCGGGAACAGGACGGCCCTGAGCCCGCGGAGCACCGCGGGCAGGCCCGTCCCGCCGCCGAGGGCGACGACGCGGAGCGGGAATGGCAGGGTCTCAACGTGGCTCACGGTCGTAGTAGCTCCCGCCGTACTCGTCGTAGCGGTAGTAGTAGCGGTCGACCAGCGTGTAGCGGACGTCGTTGAGCACGACGCCGATCACGCGGCCGGTCGTGATCTGGGCCAGCGCCTTGCGCACGATCTGGCGGCTCGTCAGGCCGGCGCGGATCACGAAGATCAGCCCGTCGGCGTGCGAGTTGAGGATGTTGGCGTCGACGAACCGCATCAGCGGCGGGGCGTCGAGGATGACCATGTCGAAGCGGTCGCGCAGCTGGCGCAGCAGGCGCCGGAAGCGCTCGGACTTGAGCACCTCGGCCGGCTTGTCGGGCGGGCGGCCGGCCGGCAGCAGGCGCAGCCGGGTCTGGTTCAGGTCGACGATCGCCGCGTCCAGGTCGGCGCGGTCCTCGAAGACGTCCATCCAGCCGACGCGCGGCTTGCTGAGCAGGAACTGGTGGACCCGCGGCCGGTGCAGGTCGACGTCCATCAGGACCACCTTGCGGTCGCGGTCCTCGGCCATCGCCAGCGCCAGGTTCATCGAGCTGAGGGTCTTCCCCTCGGCCTCGCGGCTGCTGGTGACGACGATCGTGCGGTAGGGGTGGTCGTCGCGCGCGCCGAGGTGGTCGATGTGCGTCATCATCCGGCGGTAGCGTTCGGTCACCGGCGAGCGCGGGTCGACGATCGGCATCAGCAGCGGGTTGGGCGCCAGGTCGCGCGGCACGCGGCGGGTCGCGGTCTGCGGCACGCTCTCGTCCGGCGCGGCGGCCCCGCCCGGGAAGACCTGGTCGCGCCGGCTCACGCGGCCCCCTTGGCCTGCCGGGTGCCCCGGCGGCGCGACTTCGACTCCACGCGCGTCAGGTCGGGGATCACCGCCAGGATCGGCAGGTCGATCGCCGCCGCCAGCTGCTCCTCGCTCTTGAACGACTGGTCGAAGACCTCGAGCAGCAGCACCAGCGCGATCCCCAGGCCGCCGCCGACCGCCAGGCCCATCAGCAGGAAGAAGCGCAGGTCGGGCCAGAACGGGTCCTTCGGCGGGCGCGCCGGGTTGAGGATCTCGAACCGCTCGCCCTGCTTGAAGTCCTCGACCATCTCGCCCTCGCGGGCGTCGCGCTCCTTCTGCTGGGCGTCGCGGTACTCGGTCTCGAGGCGGTCCCTGATCTGCAGCATCGACTGCAGCGCGCTCTCGCGGTCGGGCGTGCGCTCGAGCTGCGACTGGATCATCCCGGCCTCGGCCACCAGCTGGGCCCGCTTGTCGTTGTCGGCGGAGATCTCGCGGCGCAGGCGCCCGATCTCCAGGTCGACCCGGGCCCGCGCCGGGTCGCCCGCCGGCGCCGCGTCGGACGGCCCGCCGCCGGCGATCTGCTGCTCGAGCAGCGCGATCCGGTCCTTGCGCGTCTTGACCTCGGGGTGCATGTCGGTCCGGCCCAGCCCGACCTGCTCCGCCAGCTCCTGCTTGAGCCGGGCCAGCTCGATCGCCCGCGGGTCGACCACCGCCGTCCCGCCCGGGCCGGGCACCGTCGGGCCGGACTGCAGCTCGAGCTGGAAGCGCCGGATGTCGTCCTCGAAGCCCCGCACCCGCGCGTCGATCCGGTCGATCTCGGCCCGCACCGCGGCCAGGCGCTGCAGGTTGGTGTCGCGGTAGGCGTCGACCTCGAACTTGTGCTGGCCCTGGAACTGGTCGATCTGGCGCTGGATCTCGCCCAGCCGGCTCTCGGCGTCCTCGCGGATCTTGGTCAGCTTGTCGAGCGTCTCGCTGGCCAGGCTCTGGCGCGTCGTCTCGGTCCGCTTGATGTAGATGTCGGCCAGCTCGTTGGCGATGTTGGCCGCGATCCGCGGGTCTTCCCAGGTCACCGTGAGGTCGAAGTAGCGGTTGCGCGGGTTGGCCTGCAGGTCGATCGCGCCGTCCAGCTTGCGCGCCAGCTCGGCCTGGTCGCGCGGCCCCCGCGGCGTGCCGATCAGCTTCAGCCGCGAGTCGAGGTCCAGGACGTTCTTCTCCGAGGTGATCTCGGCGTTGAGCGAGTTGACCAGCTCGGTCGCCTGGATCTCGACGATCGGGCTGAGCAGGGCCTTGGAGATCGTCTGCGGCTTGATGTGGGCGCGCGTGGTGGCCTTGTAGAGCTTCGGGAAGCGGACGTAGAGCAGCGTGGCGAACACGATCCCCAGGAGCGCGGGCAGGATGATCCACCACCGCCGCCGGAAGGCGATGTCGAGGTACTCCTTCAGCAGGGGGTTGTTCTGCATCGCCTGCTCTCGCTCCGCTCCCTGCGGCCTAGCGCGCCGTGGGGTTCCAGCTCACGACGGCGCTGTAGATCGCGTAGTTGCCGTCGGGCACGAAGTCGGTCGTGCCGGCCGTGTCGTCCGTCGTCTGGTCGTAGAACTGCACCCCGAAGCCCAGCCCCCAGTGGCGCGAGAGTCCCGCCACGTACTCGCCGCTCACGCCGAAGGTCGTCGACTGGGCGTAGGTCTCCTGGACCGGGTCGCGGTCGGAGTAGCGCAGGGCCAGGCCGAAGCGCGAGTACTGGCGGATCGGCACCCGCAGCGCGGTGTAGGCCCCCAGCACCAGCGCCGTGCCCTCGACGCCGTTCGAGCCGGTGAACTCCTGGACCACGCCGGCCTCGACCAGCGCGCGGTTCATGACCTGGCGCGACGCCGAGAACAGGAAAACCGGCCGAACCTCGTCCACCCGCTCGGTGCGGACGTCGCCGAGGTCCGCGGTCTTCAGCCAGCCGGCGCCGACGCGGGCCAGGAACTGCCAGCCCTCGGCCGCGTTGCCGTAGATGTAGGCGCCGCCGACGTTCTGCACGAGGTCGGAACCGAACGACCCGTTGTCGATGTACTGCCCGATGTAGCCGACCCGCAGCTGCGACTTGGGCGAGAGCCGCGTCTCCGAGGCCAGCGCGAGCGAGGTCGTCATGGTGTCGGAGAGGACGAGCACCTGCTCCCCCTCCCCGTCCGGGCTGGTCGTGACGAAGCGGTTGCTCTCGTAGCGGGTGCCGGTCGAGCCCAGGCCGACGATCCAGGCCGCGCGCTCGGAGAGCCGGAAGGTCCCGGTGCCCGAGGCGCTCCAGGAGGTGGTCGTCGTCGGCGGCAGCACGAACAGGTCCTGCTGGACGTTGTCGAAGGTCACGCCCTGGCGCTTGGTCCGCGTCCCGGCACCCGTCGCCTCCCAGGTCGTGCGCGTCGACTGGTTGAAGGTCCAGCCGAGCGAGGCGTTGTAGTCGGTGTAGCTCAGGTCGGAGAGGTCGGCCCCGCCGGGCGGCGTGTTCGGCCCCTCGTAGGTCTTGTTGTCGTACTGGTAGCGGGTCGGCGTGAAGGTGAAGGTGGTCGACGAGCGCGGCGTCGTGGCCGTCAGCGGCAGGGCCACCGAGAGCACGCCGATCCAGTCGCCGAGCGACTCGACGCGGTCGGCCTCCGTGGTCACATAGAGGACGTTGTCGTTGTACTGGACGCCGAGCACGACGCTGGGGTCGAAGCTCCAGTCGGCGGCCGGCGCGGCCGGGACCGCGAGCAGGGCCGCGAGCGCGGCCAGCGCGGCGCGCGCCGCCGGCGGGCGACGCCTCATTCGGCCACCACGACGTCGCCCGACATGAGCATGATGTTCTGCTCGGGCGACTTGCCCTTGATGATGTCGTCGTAGTCGATCGCGATCCGCCGGGGGCCCTCGCTGGACTCGCGCATCACCAGGATCTTCTTGTTGGCGAAGTCGTTCAGGCCGCCCGCCATCGCCAGGGCCTGCAGCAGGCGCAGCGGGGTCGGCGACTCGATCATGCTCTGCGTCCCGACCCGGCCCAGCATGAACAGCCGGTAGCTGCGGATCCCGCGCACCGCGACGGTGACGACCGGCTCCTTCTGGAACGGCTCGAGCTTGCTGGCGATCGACTTGGCGAGCAGCGTGGGCGGCATCCCCTCGGCCTCGATGTCGCCGACCAGCGGCAGCGTGATCCGGCCGTCGGGGCGGACCACGACCTCGTGCTCGCGCTCCTCGCCGAACACGTAGATCGAGAGTTCGTCGCCGAATCCGATCCGGTACTCGGCGCGGGCCGGCGCGGCCGGAGCGGAGGCACCCTGCGCCCGCGCGCCGGGCGCGGCGGCGGCCAGGACGAACACGAGCGCGACGGCCGGCGCGAGCGCGCGCGCCGCGGCGATCGAGCTGCGAATCGGGACGTTAATGCTGTGCGATCTCGGCATGGTGTCCTCGTCACGCATCAGGCTGTTCCGCGAACGCCCGGACGCACCGCGCACGGCGGCGCCCCGGTCGGCCACGGGCTTCCGTCCTTCGGGACCACTTCCCGGGGAAATGGCTACGGCCCTGGCCCCCGGAAGTCAAGCTCCAAAGAATGTCGCCCGTGTTGTCGCTTGTTTTCTCGTGTTCGACTTCTCGTCACTCCGGCCGCATCGGCGCGTTCAGTCCCTGAACAACCCGCCCGGCGCAGCCCGTGGCCCCGACGCCAGGGGAAAGGATACGGGGAATTCGCCGGGAGTCCACGCCTCGCGCGGGGTTTCCCGGACCCGGCGCGGTCCGCGCCATTCCAAGGACACGCGCGCGGATCGGGGGCCGGCTCCCCGCCGGCGTCTCGCGGCCGGTCCGGTCCGGTCGGACGGGACCGCCGCGGGCGGCGATGTCGCTTCCGGAACGCGGCTAACTGGTAAGAGATATAGAGTTCCGGGGGCCGTCCCTCCCGGGGCGGCGCGAATTCCGCGTTGCCCCTGCCGGGGGTTCGGCGTACACCCATGGGCGGGACAGCTAGGGTTCTCCACGGCACGCGCCCTGCCCTCCGGGGTCGCCGGCGGCTCGGGAAGGCCGGTCGGCGTTACCATCACCGGGCTGGACGCACCTTGGGGGTACCCGATGAACTGTCTTCCGCAGGCCAGGGTGGATGTCCGGAATGTGGATCTGGTGTCGGAGCTCGTGATCTACGACGAGCGCCACGGCCTCTTCCACATCCTGAACTCCACCGCCAGAAGGATCTGGCAGCTCTGCGACGGTTCGCACGGCGTGGACGACATCGTGGGGGAGTTGACCCGCATGTTCCCGCAGACGGCCGTCGAGACGCTCAGGCAGGACGTGGAACGGACGCTGGCTTCGCTGAAACAGAAGGAAGTCATCGTCTGGCAGGATGCTCGGAAGATGACAGAGGAACGCGCCGGCTGAGCCGGGCGCGGGGGCGCAGTTCAGCGAGATCCGACACGCGACACGCGGCGGATCAGGGACGGAAAAGCAATGAACGACATCCGAAGGCCCGAATCGGAGCCGCAGGAATCCGGCACCTACGTCGCGCCGGAGATCCTGACGTACTCGCCCGAGGACTTCCTCGGACTGCTCGGCCCTGCCCAGGGTTACGGCGGCGGCGGGGGCGGAGGCGGCGGCGGCGGCAGCCGGAGTGGCGGCGGCCGCGGTTACCGGCTCTACCCGGGACTGCGCTGACCGCTGCGGCGCGGCACCGCCGCGCCGACCGAAGTGGGGAAGAGCCCGGCGCGACCGAGCGCCGGGCTCTTCTGCTTTTCGGGGGCGGCTCGGACCGGCCCGTCCCTCCCGGCCCCCGGGCGAGGCTTGACCGGCACCGGGGCGGGGGCTACTATCCCGCGTCTTTCGCGAGGGTTCCCTCGCCAGACCGTGCGCCCGTAGCTCAATTGGATAGAGCACTTGACTACGGATCAAGAGGTTAGAGGTTCGAGTCCTCTCGGGCGCGCCATT
>CAYZDB010000129.1:0-7849 GCA_964476985.1 uncultured Acidobacteriota bacterium
ACGCGGTTCTCGTGCTTGAGCCGGCGGACCTCGAGCGCCTTCGCGACCAGCCGCGCCAGGTCCTCGGGGTCGAAGGGCTTGACGATGTAGTCGAAGGCGCCCGACTTGAGCGCGCTGACGGCGGTCTCGACCGAGGCGTAGGCGGTCATCACGATCACCGGCAGGTCGGGCGCGATCTCGACGAACCGGCGCTGCAGCTCGAGCCCGTCCATCCCCGGCATCTTGATGTCCACGAGGCAGACGTCCCACGGACGCTCCTGGATCCGGATCAGCCCCTCGCGCGCCGAGGCGCAGGTTCCGACCTCGTATCCCTCGTCCTGGAACCAGCCGCCCAGCGACTCGCGGACGATCTCCTCGTCGTCGACGATCAGGAGGGAAGGGCGGTCGGGGGTGCGTTCAGCCATCGTTCTCGTCTCCGGGGTGCGGTCCGGGCGGCGGGGCGCCGGACGGGTCGCCGTGGCCGTCGTCTGTTTCGGCCAGGGGGCCGCTCTCGGGCGGCTCGGCGGGGAGCTGGATCAGGACCCGCGTCCCCTGGGCCGGCATGGAGCTGACGTCCAGCCGGCCGCCGTGGCGGGACACGATGCCATAGACGACGGAGAGGCCGAGGCCGACCCCCTGGCCGTCGGACTTGGTCGTGAAGAACGGCTCGAAGATCTGCGGCAGGTCCTCCGGCGCGATCCCGATCCCGGTGTCGCGGATCTCGATCTCGACCCCGCCGTCGCCGCGCCCGCGGGTCGCGACTTCGAGCGTCCCGCCCTGCGGCATCGCCTCGACGGCGTTGATCAGCACCGCCATCATCGCCTGCTGGATCTGTCCGGTGTCGCCCATCACCTGCGGGTTCGCGGGGTCGAGGGTCTCGACCAGGTCGACCTCGGCCAGGTCGAGCTTGTGGGCCAGAAGGCGCAGCGTGCGCGAGGCGACCTCGTTGACCAGGACCGGCTCGCGGCTGGCCCGCCGGTGGCGCGAGAAGGCGAGCAGGTCCTGCACGATCCGCCCGCAGCGCGCGACCTCCTGGTCGACCATCTCCAGCCAGCTCGCCACGTCCTTCTGCTGCTCGGGCGTGATGGCTCCGCGCGCCAGCGCCTTGCGCGTCCGCCGCACCATGACGAGGACCCCGGCCAGGGGGTTGTTCAGCTCGTGGGCCACCACCGCGGCGAGCCGGCCGAGGCCGGCCAGGCGCTCGCTCTGGATCACCTGGTCCTGGGTCTGCCGCAGCTCGCGCGTCCGCTCCTCGACCCGGTCGCGCAGGGTGCGGGCCCAGTTCTGCAGCTCGCGGTGCGCCTCCTCGAGGTCGGAGGCCATCCGGTTGAAGGCGACCGTCACCTCGGCGAACTCGTCCTGCGGCCCCGGCGCGACGCGGGCCGCGTAGTCCCCCTTGCCCAGCCGCGCGATCGCCCCGAACAGCGGCCGCAGCCGCCGCCGCAGCAGGTAGGCGTGGGTGGCCACGATCATCCCGGCCAGCAGCAGCATGCTGAGGCCCGCCCCGAGGAAGGCCCGGCGGGTCGCGGACTCGATCCGCTGGTCGGCCCCGGCCA
Organism: uncultured Acidobacteriota bacterium; assembly: GCA_964476985.1. Lineage (GTDB taxonomy): Bacteria > Acidobacteriota > Polarisedimenticolia > J045 > J045 > JALOKP01. The sequence continues at coordinate 1,536 of CAYZDB010000129.1, forward strand.
GCGAGATCTCGGTGACGAGCACGCCGAGGATCTTCTGGTCCGGCTTGTGGACGTGGCACGAGCCCGTGCACGCGGCCTCGTTGGGGATCGGCTCGCTCATCCCCAGCACGCGCGGCCCGTCGGCGCGCCGCGAGACGTGGATCCGCTCCGCGCGCGGCAGGTGGGCCTTGGGCGGGCCGGGAATGTGGCAGGGGGCGCAGGAGGGATCGTCGAGCGCCAGCCGCCGGTTCACCTCGCCCGGGTCGGACGAACTGACGATCGTTCCGTCCTTGCGCAGCAGCCGGATCCGCTCGACCCCGGGCTGGTCGTCGATGTCCTTGAGGATCGCGTAGACGTCCTGCCAGCGGTTCTCGAGCATCCCGGCGCGGGTCGCGCGCCGGATGACCTCGGTGACGTTGGACGCGTCCTCGACCGCCGCCTGCAGGAACCCCTCGCGGGTGGCGTGCCGCAGGTCGTACAGGACGAACGCCGCCCCGCCGACGCCGAGGAGGACCGCGGCGACGGCGAGGCGGACGGACAGGGACGAACTCAACCGCATGCAAGGTGTCCCTCCCGCGCGCGGCGGGGGGCACCGGGTGGGGGTCTCAGCGTGGCACGCCGCGCGGCCCCTGGGGTCCGGCCGGCGGCAGCGCTTCGTACCGAGTATAGCTCCCCGCCGCGGCGGCCGAGCCGGCGGCGGGCGGGGCCGGCTCCCACCAAGTGGGCATCCCGGCGCCGACGACGATCCGCTCGTCCTTCTCCACGGCCGGCGGGAAGACGTTGAAGTACTTGACGGCGATCGCGAAGGCGGTGAAGCCGGCCACGACGAGCAGCGAGGAGACCACGAACTCGCCCAGCGAGGGGAAGTAGCGGAACTCGGGGGTCCGGGCCTGGATCGCGGTGATCGAGACGTTCAGCCGGTTGAACATGAACCCCAGCACCGCGACGGTGGCCGCGAAGGGGAGCCAGCGCCGGCTGTTCCGGACGGTCGGGGAGAGCAGCAGCAGGACCGGCAGGACGAACCCCAGCAGGATCTCGGCCCAGAACATCCGGGCCTCCAGCGTCGGCTGGAAGGCGTAGGCCTGGAGCACGCCGCGGGCGTAGAGGTCCTCGAAGCGCAGGACCAGGTAGACCATGAACGGGATCACGATCCCCTTGCCCAGCTGCGAGAGGATCGGCATCTCCAGCTCGCGCCCGAAGGCCCGGGACGAGAGCCGCGACTCGAAGATCACCATCGCGAAGCCGATCCCGATCGCCGAGATGTAGAACAGCAGCGGCAGGCGCGGCGTCCACCACAGCGGGTGCAGCCGCTCCGGGGCGATCAGGAAGAGCGAGCCGAGCGAGCTCTGGTGCAGGGTCGAGAGCACGACGCCGGCGATGACGAGCGGGATCTGCAGCGACTTGATGATCGCCTGCGGCCGCCGCCAGCCGAGCTTCTCCCAGACCACCGGGCTGAACTCGAGCGCCAGCACCGTCAGGTAGAGCATGACGCACCAGCCGACCTCGAACATCACCGAGTGCGGGTTCCAGAAGATGATCGGGTGCCAGATGTTCCACGGCTTGCCCAGGTCGTACATCAGCGCCACGGCGACCAGGATGTAGCCGAGGAAGGCGGTCAGCACCGCCGGGCGGGCGATCTCGTGGAACTTCTTCAGGTTGAACAGGTAGACGATGGCGGTCACCGTGAATCCGCCGGCGGCCAGCCCGACGCCGCACAGGACGTCGAAGCCGATCCACAGGCCCCACGGGTAGGTGTCGTTCAGGTTCGTGACGGCGCCGATCCCCTTCGTGAAGCGCACGAAGGTCACGACCAGGCCGGCCAGGGCGATGAGGATCGCCGCCGCGCGCCAGAAGGTCAGCTTCGGCAGTTTCATGCGTGGTCCTCCTCGCTCTTGCTCGCGGTCTTCGTCCCGTGCTCGGCCTCGGCCACCTCGTCACGCCGGTTGGTGATCCACCAGACGCCCCAGAGCAGCGGCACGGCGGCGGTGACGATCGCCGGGATGTGCGACAGGGCCTCCCAGGTGTAGTGAGGCATCGGGGTCTGGGGCAGGTTGGTCGGCAGGGCCAGCTTCTCGAACGGCACCGAGGAGATGTACAGCACCGAGGTGCCGCCCGCCTCGCGCTCGCCGAACACCGCCGGGATGTACTTCTTCGGCTCGGCGGCGATCCGCTTGTGGGCCTCGGCCAGCAGCTCGTCGCGCTGCCCGAAGATCGTCGCGCCGGTGGGGCAGGCCTCCGAGCAGGCGGTCGGCTGGCCGGCCGTGACGCGGTCGATGCACATGATGCACTTGCGGACCCGCGGGGTCGCCGAGTACCACTCGTAGGTCGGGATCCGGAACGGGCAGGCCGCCATGCAGTAGCGGCAGCCCATGCACTTGTCTGCGTCGTACCCGACCGGGCCTTCCTTCGTCTTGTAGAGCGCCGCGACCGGGCAGACCGAGGCGCAGGTCGGTTCGATGCAGTGGAAGCACTGGTGGCGCGAGTAGATCTCGTTCCCGTGGTCGGTCACCACCAGGTAGGCCGACTCGGAAAGGCGCTCGTCGCGCTTGACGGGCAGCTTGTTGGCCGTGTCGCAGGCCTCCTCGCACGACCCGCAGCCGACGCAGAGCGTGGTGTCGATCAACATGCCGTAAGCCATGGCGTTCTCCCTCGCTGGATCAGGCGGACCGCGTCACTCGGGGTCGGAGAGCAGGAAGCGCGCGCGGGCGCGGTCCCATTCGGGCTCGTCGAGCAGGTCGGAGATGCCGTCGACCGGCTCGCCGCCGTCGGCCACCGCGGGGACTGCCTGGCCGGGGCTGAACATCCGGTGGAGCACCGACACCGACTCGTCCATCCAGCGGCGCGCGAGGTCGCCGGACAGCAGGGCACGCAGGTCAAGGCGCAGCTGTTCGCCGCGGACCTCGAGCAGCCAGCCCTCGTCGTACGGTGCCGTCGAGAGGGCCTGCGGGGCTTCGGCCAGCGCGCGGTTGGCGGCCACGACGACGCCCGAGATCGGGGCGACGACGGCGGTGCGGCGGCCTTCGTGCGTGATGTGCGCCATCGGCCGACCGGCGCGGATCGCGGTCCCGACCGCTGGCAACTCGAGGCGGGTCGGGGTCCCGATCAGCTTCGACGCGAACTCGTCGACGCCGACGCGGGCCAGGGAGCCGCCCTGGTAGCGAGCCCAGGTGTGGCCCGGGTGGTAGGCCCGGTCCGGGGCGAGGACGAAGCCGCCGACCCGCGGCGCGGCCTTCGTTTCCTGGCGGTGCCGGAGGGTCTGGGAAAGAGAAGCGTGGCCGCGAGCGGCGAGGGCGAGGTCGACGACGAGGAGCACCGCGACCATGGCGACGATGAAGAGGGCAACCATTGAAGCCTCCATGCCGGGTGGAGAACGCGTCCGGCTGCCAAATCAGTAAGCATTCTTCGTGCCACCCCGCATGGAAGGGGACAAGCCTCTCGGAAAAAAGAACTTGGTGGCACCCCGCCGCAGGCGGGAGGAACCAAAGCGTGGAGATTCGCCACAAGTAGCTGTCGAAACAAACTGCGGTCAAATCAATCGTGGAGTCTCCCCGGGGACCGACGCCCCCCGCGTCCGGGGACTTGACGGCCACCCGGGCGCCATCGGGCTGCGCCGCGCCTGTTACGCTCGGGCCATGCACTCCTCCCCCGCCCGGGCGGAAACGCCCGCCGGCCCGGCGACCGGGCCCCGGAACCCGCTTCGCGAATGGAGGCTGGGTCCGCTGCGCCTGTGGCTCTTCCCAGCGGACCACCCGACGGCCGACATCGAGATCGCGGCCGCGGTGGTCGGCCTGGTGGCCGTCGCCGCCCTGCTGCTCCTGCCCCTCGCGAGCCTCGCCGCGCTGATGCCGGGCTGCCGGTTCCACGAGCTGACGGGCTGGCCCTGCGCGACCTGCGGCATCACCCGGGGGCTCGTCGCGCTGGGGCGCGGGGAGTGGCGCCACGCGCTGCGCGCCAACCCGCTGCTGGTCTCCGGCACGCTGGCGCTCCTCGGCTACGCCGCCGTCGCCGCCGTGCTCTGGGTCCTGCGCCTGCCGCGTCCGCGGATCGGACTGGCCACGCGGGGGGCCCGGCTGGCGGCCCTGCTGGCCGTGGTGGCCGCGGTGCTGGTCAACTGGGCCTTCCTGCTCGCGGACGGCCGCTGAGCGCCGGCCCGTGCGAACATCACGGCGTCCCGGCGCGGGGATCGAGGTCGAGGTGACGGCGAACGGCATCCGGACGATCTGCTTCGACGTCGACGGGACCCTGGTCGAACACCCCGAGGGGAAGACGATCTGGCAGCTCGTCAACGAGCGCTACGCCGGGGGCGACGACCTCAACCGGGCCCGCATGGCGGCCTTCCGCCGCGGCGACATCACCTACGCCGAGTGGGTCGCGCTGGACGTCGGCGACTGGGCCACCCACGGCGTCGGGCGGCGCGAGATCGAGGGGATCGTGCGCGGCGAGCTGCAGCCGGTGCCGGGCGCGTTCGAGACGGTCGAGGCGCTGGCCACGCGCGGCTACACGCTGGCGCTGGTCTCGGGGACGCTGAACGTCACGGTCGAGTTGCTGCTGTCGCGGCTCCCGTTCAGCTACCGCTTCACGAACCGGATCTGGTTCGACGACGACGGGCGGATCCGCGGCTGGCGCGCGACGCGGTACGACGGGGAAGGGAAGGCGCGCGCGCTCGAGCGGATCGCCGCCGCGGAGGGGATCTCGTGCCGGGAGTGCGCCTTCGTCGGCGACCACTGGAACGACGTTCCGGCGCTCGGCCGGGCCGGCTTCGGCGTGGCCTACCGGCCCAAGGACGAGGCCGTGCGGCGGGCCGCGTCGGCGGTGATCGACGGGGGGCCGCTGAGCGCGCTGCTCCCGTGGTTCCCGGGGCCGGGCCGATGAACGGCGGCGGGAGGCGGAGATGACGGGCGGGCGGGTCGTGAAGGGCGAGCGGGTCTTCGAGGGGAAGCTGCTCCGGATCGATCGCGAGGAGGTCGCGCTCCCCGGTGGCAAGCACGCGGTGCTGGAGACGATCCGCCACCCGGGGGCCGCGGCGGTGCTGCCGTTCCTGCCGGACGGGCAGGTCGTGCTGATCCGGCAGTACCGGCACGCCGCCGGCGGGTTCATCGTCGAGGTCCCCGCCGGCAAGCTCGACTCGGGCGAGGCGCCCGAGCGCTGCGCCTCGCGCGAGATCGAGGAGGAGACCGGCTGGCGCGCGGGACGGCTCGTCCCGCTGGGCTCGATCCTGACGACGCCGGGCTTCACCGACGAGGTGATCTGGCTGTACGAGGCCCACGACCTGGCGCGCGGCGAGCAGGCCCTGGAGACCGACGAGGTGCTCGAGACGCTGGAGGTTCCGTTCGAGCGGGCGGTGGCGATGGTGCGCGCGGGCGAGATCCACGACGCCAAGTCGGTTGCCGCGATCCTGCTCGCCTTCGCGCGCCGTCACTCCTGACGCGGCGCCGCCGCGGCGGCCGGGGCGTCTTCCGCCGCCGCATCCTCCGGAGCCCCGTCGTCCAGCTCGAGCGAGCGGTTCCAGGAGTCGCTCGGCTGCCAGGCGGTCCACGCCGGGAGGGCACTCCAGAGGACCGGGCTCCAGTCCCCGGTGCTCGTTCCGGCGGGCCACGCGGGGGTCGGCAGCCAGGGATCGGAGAGCCAGTCGCCACCCCACTGCACCGGGTTCCACGGGTACGGCGCGTCCGGGTCCGCCGGCGCGTAGGCCGATCGCGGGGCCCAGTCTCCGCCGCCGGGGAAGGCGGACCAGGCGGTCAGGGGTGGGGCCGCCAGCGGCGCGAGCTGCACGCCGGGCCGCCCGCGCGGGGGCACCGGCGGGACCGTGCGCCCGGGCGGCCGGAGGGCCGGCCGGCCGGTAGGCGGAAGCGCGAACGGCGGCGCGAGCGAGGCATCCAGTGAGGGCGGGGCGGGGGTCGTGCCGTAGATCAGCCGGGGCCAGGTGACGCGGGGCGGAGGACCGAGCAGCGTGAGGCCCGGTTTCAGCTGCTCGCGGGCGATCGCCGCCGGCGGGCGCGGACCGTGCAGCGTCACGCCCACCGGAAGGTCCGCGCCTCCCGCCGTGGCGCGCACGGGCGCCGCGCCGCTGCCGTCGGAGTCGGGGTCGCTCGCCGTGGTCGCGGCGGGGTCCGGCGCCGCGGCCTGGCCCGGGGCGGCCGTCTTCGAGGCCGCCGCGTTCTTCCCGGGGGCCGGCCGGGGGGCCTCCGCGGCGAGCGCGGCGCCGGCGCCGGGCAGGCCGGCGGCCAGCACCAAGGCCAGGATCGCGGCGCGCGGCAGGCAGCAGGTCATCGAGGGGCTCCGGGCGGGGCGAGTCTACGCCGCGGGCGCGCGTGCGCCATCTTCCGTAAAGTGAG
>CAYZDB010000130.1:0-7770 GCA_964476985.1 uncultured Acidobacteriota bacterium
GCGCGGCGCCGCGCCGCGCGGTCGCGGCGGGCCCTGGCCCGACGCGGCGGCGCTGGCGGAGGCGGGGTTGACGAGCGCGTCGCGCAAGCTCTCGCGCTTCGCCGGGGGGAACGGGCCGGAGCGGGCGCCGCGGGCGGTGCCGGTCAGCCCGCGGCCGTCTCGACGATCTTGATGTTCCCCTGGAACACGCCCCCCTCCTGCACGGAGAGCGACGGGCGCAGCATCTCGAGCTCGCCGGTGAACTTCCCGCCGGTCGCGATCAGGACCGACTCGCGCACCGCGACGTGGCCGTCGAACTGGCCGTAGACGGCGAGCGACGCGACCTCGGCCTGGCCGGTCACGCGTCCCTTCTCGCCGACCACCAGCGCCTGTCCGGCGAGCTTCACGTTCTCGACGACCCCTTCGACGCGCAGCGTCCCCTCGAAGCGCAGCTCGCCCCCGGTGAGCTGGCTCCCCTCGCCGATCCGGCCGTCCGGCCCGCCGGACCCGTTGCTTCCCGGCCGCCGCAGCATCAGTGCACCTGGCTGCCGGAGGCGCGCAGCAGCAGGCGGTAGAGCCGGTCGAGGTCCTCGTCGCCGGCGAAGCGGATCTCGATCCGCCCGCGCCCGGCGCGACTGGTCTGGATCGCCACCTTCGCCCCCAGGGCCCGCGACAGCGTCTTCTCGGCGGCCGCGACGTTGGGGTCGCGGGCCGCGCCCTCGCGCGGTGCGACCGGTCCGATCGAGTTGGCGCGGCGGACCCGCTCCTCGGTCTCGCGCACGGACCACTTGGACGACGCGGCCTGCTGCGCCAGGCGGACCGCCAGCGCGCGGTCCTCGAGCCCCGCCAGCGCGCGGCCGTGCCCCATCTCCAGCGTGCGCGCGTCGAGCAGCTGCTGGACCTCGTCCGGCAGCTCGAGCAGCCGCAGGAAGTTCGCGACCGAGCTGCGCGGCTTGCCGACGCGTTCGGCCACCTCGGCCTGCGTCAGCCCGAAGTCGCGGATCAAGGTGCGGAAGCCGCGCGCCGTCTCCAGCGGCGAGAGGTCGTCGCGCTGCAGGTTCTCGACCAGCGCGATCGCCAGCATCTGGTCGTCGGTCAGCTTGCGGACGGTGACCGGGACGCGCTCGAGCCCCGCCTTGCGGGCGGCCCGCCAGCGCCGCTCGCCCGCGACCAGCGTGAAGCTGCCGTCCTTCTCCTCGCGCACGATCAGCGGCTGGAGCACCCCGCTCTGCCGGATCGACGCGGCGAGGTCGGCGATCTCCTCCTCGTCGAAGCGCTTGCGGGGCTGGCGCGGGTTGGGTCGGATGCGGTCGATCGGCAGTTCGCGCGCCCCGCCGTGCGCGGGGGCGGCGGCCGCCGGCTCGACCAGCGCTTCGGCCGCGGGGGCGTCGGGGATCAGGCTGCTGAGCCCCTTACCCAACGCTCGGCGCTTCGGTTCGGCCTTCACGGCTGAGTATCTCCTTGGCGAGATCGAGGTAGGCCTCCGCTCCCTTCGAGCGGCCGTCGTACATGAAGATCGGCTTGCCGAACGAGGGGGCCTCGCCGAGCCGGATGTTGCGCGGGATGACGGTCGTGTAGACCGCCCCCTTGAAGAAGTTGTAGACCTCCTGCGCGACCTGCCGCGAGAGGTTGGTGCGCTCGTCGTACATCGTCAGCAGCACGCCTTCCACCGCCAGGCGCGGGTTGAGCGACTTCTTCACGCGGCGCAGCGTCTCGATCAGCTGCGTCACCCCTTCCAGCGCGAGGTACTCGCACTGGATCGGGATCAGCACCGCGTCGGCGGCGGTGAGGGCGTTGACGGTCAGGAAGCCCAGCGACGGCGGGCAGTCGACCAGCACGAAGTCGTAGCGCTCGCGCACCGCGGCCAGGGCGTCGGTCAGGCGGAACTCGCGGCGCGGCATCCCCTGAAGCTCGACCTCGGCGCCCGTCAGCTCGTTCTCCGACGGGCAGAGCGAGAGGTTCTCGAGATCGGTCGCGAGCAGCGTCTCCTCGATCGGGAACCCCTCGATCAGCGCGTCGTAGATCGTGCGGCGCTCGGGGTTGCGCTCGAAGCCCAGCGCGCGGGTGCTGTTGGCCTGGGGGTCCAGGTCGATCAGCAGGGTGCGCCGCCCGGCGAGGGCGAGGCCCGCGCCGAGGTTGACGGAGGTCGTCGTCTTGCCGACCCCACCCTTCTGGTTGGCGACAGCGATCGTTCGCGACATGCGGGGAGACCCTGGAAACGGAAGGGCCGGATCGTAGCACAGGGGGGTCCTCCCGACCCTGCCCGGGACCCTGGTCGGGGCCGGCCCCTGATCGCGGTCAAATTGTTGACTTCTCTGTAACATGTTGCAAAGAAAGGGATTGTCGTCCTGTCTGGAAATGTTCCACGTGGAACATTTGGCGATGGGGACCCTCTCCGGAGCGGGAATGTTCCACGTGGAACATTTTCCCGGCGGGCGCGACCTGGTGTTCCACGGGGAACAGTTTCAGGCGACCCGGTGCGCGCGAATGTTCCACGTGGAACATTCTCCCGCCCGGCAAGGGTCGGGCCGGAGGCCGTAAGATCTCGCCTCCCGGGAGAAGCAGGAGTGTCCAGCCGTCCCCCCATCGTCGTGATCGGAGGAGGCCACGCCGGAGTGGAGGCGGCCTCGGCGGCCGCGCGCCTCGGGGTGGACGTCGTTCTCCTGACCCTCGACCCGGCCTCCCTGGTCCGCCTTTCCTGCAATCCCGCCATCGGTGGGATCGGCAAGGGCCACCTGGTCCGCGAGATCGACGCGCTGGGCGGGGTGATGGGGTTCGCCGCCGACGCGGCCGGGACGCACTTCCGGCTGCTCAACCGCAGCCGCGGGCCGGCCGTGCAGGGCCCGCGGGCCCAGCAGGACTACGACCGCTACCCGGGCATCGTGCAGCGGTTGATCGAGGCCGACGGGAGGGTCGAGCTGGCGGCCGGGGAAGCAGCCGGTCTGCGGGTCGACGGGGGCCGGGTCGTCGCGGTGGAAACGGCCGACGGACGGCTCTTTCCGGCCGCTGCGGTCGTCCTGACGAGCGGGACCTTCCTGCGTGGGCTGCTGTTCCAAGGGGAGTCGGTCGTCCCGGGCGGGCGGGCCGGAGAGGCGCCCGCCGAGGCCCTCTCCGGGGCCCTTTCGGCCCTTGGCCTGAGGCTGGACCGCTTCAAGACCGGGACCCCCCCGCGGCTGGCGCGGCGCTCGCTGGACACCTCCCGGTTCGAGGAACAGCCGGGCGACGAGCGGCCCGTCCCCTTCTCGTTCCTGAACCTGGGCGACGCCCCCTTCCGTCCCGCCCTGCCGCAGCTCTCGACGTGGCTGGCCTACTCCAACGAGCAGGTCCACGCGCTCGTCCGGGCCGGGCTCGGCCGATCCCCCCTCTACTCCGGGAAGATCCGGGCCCGCGGGCCGCGCTACTGCCCGTCCTTCGAGGACAAGGTCGTGCGCTTCGCCGACCGGGAGCGGCATCTGCTGCACCTCGAGCCGATGGGGATCGATCACCCCTGGATCTACGTGAACGGCCTGTCGACGAGCCTTCCGCCCGAGATCCAGGCCGAGATCGTGGCCTCGATCGAGGGGCTCGAGGGGGCCGAGGTCGCGCGCTGGGGCTACGCGGTCGAGTACGACTACGTCCCGCCGACCCAGCTCCTCCCGACCCTCGAGACGCGCGCCGTCCCGGGGCTCTTCCTCGCGGGGCAGATCTGCGGAACGACCGGCTACGAGGAAGCGGCCGGGCTGGGGCTCGTGGCCGGCGCGAACGCTGCGCTGGCGGTCCTGGGGCGTGCGCCGTGGGTGCCGGACCGGCTCTGCTCGTACCTCGGGGTGATGGTCGACGACCTGACGACGGCGGGAGTCCTCGAGCCCTACCGGATGTTCACCTCGCGGGCCGAACTGCGCCTGTCGCTCTCGGCCGACTCGGCCGATCGTCGCCTGACGCCCATGGGCGAGGCGCTGGGGCTCGTTCCGGCGTCCCGCGCGGCCCGTTCCCGCAGCCGGTGGGAGCGGATCGAGCGGGCCCGCGAGGCGCTCGACGGGGCGAGTGGCCAGCGCGGCGCGCGGCGCGAGCTTCCGGCCGACCGGATCCGGCGTGGCGACCCCCACGAGGAGGTCTTCGCCCAGCACTTGCCCGAGGAATTGCGGCTACCGGTCCCCGATGCCGAGACGCTGGCCGGCCTGTTGCGCTACCGGGGCTACCTGGAGCGGGAGCAGCGCGAAGCCGGGCGGCTGGCCGACGCGGAGCGGGTCCGGATCCCCGGGGACTTCGCGTACGACGAGCTTTCCGGGCTGTCGAACGAACTGCGGGAGCGGCTGGACGAGGTCCGGCCGGGATCGCTGGGCCAGGCCGCCCGGATCCCCGGGATGACTCCCGCCGCTCTCGGGTTGCTGGCCGCGGCGATCGGCCAGCGCGCGCGGGTCGCCTCGTGAAGCCCGCCCCGCTCCCGCCGGCGGCACACGAGCTGGCGCGCGAGGTCGCGGACGGTTGGGCCCGGCTCGGGGCCCCACCGCTCGACCCGGCCCTGGCAGCCCAGGTCGGCTCACAGCTGCACCTGCTCTACCTCTGGAACCGCCGGTTCAACCTCACCGCGATCCGCGACCCGCGCGAGGGGGTTCGCCGCCACGCGCTCGAGGCGCTGGAGGCCACGCTGGTCCCCGGACTGCCGGAAGCGGGGCTGCTGGTGGACCTGGGCAGCGGGAACGGCTTCCCGGCGCTGCCGATCCTGGCGGCGCGGCCGGGCCTCTCGGGCCTTCTCGTCGAGAGCTCGGCCAGGAAGGTCGACTTCCTGCGCGCGGCGGTGCGCGAGAGCGAGCTCGGCCCGCGCGTCCGGGCCGAGCAGTGGGTGTTCGAGCGCTTCGACCAGCTCCCCGCGGAGATCGCGCTGCTCACCCTGCGCGGCTTTCCCGACCCGGAGCGCTGGATCCTCGAAGCCGCCGCCTCGCGGCCCGGGGCCGCGATCCTGGCGTGGCTCGCGCTCGACGACGCCGGCCGGATAGCCCGCGAGCTGCAGCATCGGGGGGCGCGGGCCGAGGTCCGGCCGCTGCGCTCGTCCGGGACGGGAGCGATCCTCCGGGCGGGGGCCTGACGCTACTTGCCGATGCAGAAGCGGGCGAAGATCCGCTCCAGCAGCGCCTCCGGCCCGACCTCCCCCAGGATCTCCCGCAGCGCGTGCACGGCCCGCCGCAGGTCGATCGCCAGCAGCTCCGCCCCCTCCCCGGCCCGCGCCAGCCGCGCGGCGCCCACCAGCGCGTCCCGCGCCTCGAGGGCCGCCGCGAGATGCCGCTCGGTGGCGAGCGCGACGCTCTCCAGCGGGCGCGCGCCCGGAGCGTGGAGCCGCTCCGCGATCGCCGCGCGCAGCGCGGCCATCCCCTCGCCGGTGATCGGGCTGACGGGGATTGTCCCCTCGGCGGGGGGGCCGGCCGCCGGGAGGTCGGCGTGGGTTCCGACGCGCAGGCGGTGCGGGCCCGGCGGGCCGGCGGGCCGCTCCGGGCGAGAGAGGTCGTAGACCTCGAGCACCAGGTGCGCCGACTCGGCCGCGGCCAGCGCGCGCCGCATCCCCTCCGCTTCGGCCTGCCCGCCCGGCTCCCCGACCCCGGCCGCGTCGACCAGGACGGTGGGCAGCCCTTCGAGCACCAGCTGCTCCTCGATCAGGTCGCGGGTCGTCCCCGGTTCGGGCGTGACGATGACCCGTCCATATCCTAGTAAGTTATTGAAAATGCTGGACTTACCGGAATTCGGTGGGCCCAGGAGAACGACCCTGGCCCCTTCCCGGACGCGGCGCGCCGGCTCCGACGCCCCCGCCAGCGCGTCGATCCGGGCGACCAGCCGGTCCGCCCGTGCGGCGACCTCCTCGCCAGCCAGTGCGAGCGCCTCCTCGCCGTCGCTGAAATCGAGGCCGGCCTCGACGTCCGCGAGCAGCTCGAAGATCTCCTCGGCGAGCGGCGCGATCGCCGCCGAGACCTCGCCGCCGAGTTGCCGCGCGGCGATGCGCGCCTGCTCGACGGTCGCCGCCTCGACCAGGTCGCGCACCGCTTCGGCCTGCGCCAGGTCGAGCTTCCCCGCGCGCAGCGCGCGCAGCGTGAACTCGCCGGGGGCGGCGGGGCGGGCCCCCGCCAGAACGCACGCTGCGAGCGTTTCCCGCACGATTGCGGGGGACCCGTGGACCGTGATCTCGGCCACGTCCTCGCCGGTCACGGTGTGCGGCGCGCGGCGCAGCGTGAGGACCGCCTGATCGATCGGCGCGCCCGACCGGTCGAACAGCGTGCCGAGCATCGGCCGGCCGTCGACCAGCGGCGCCCCGCGCGCGCGGGCAAAGATGCGGGCCGCGATCGCCGCGCTGTCGGGGCCGGAGAGGCGCACGAGGGCCAGCGCGGCCCGCCCCGGGGGGGTCGCATGGGCCACGATCGTGACGGTCCGCGGGTCCGTGACAGTTCTCCTACCGCCGCCCATGTTTTGCGCTAGCATGCATGGTTCGCCCGGGCGGGGTTAGCCCCCTGCCCCTGGGGATATTGCCAGGAGGCCTCGATGTTGAAGACCCTTCGCCGCGCCGTCGCTCTGCTGTCCCTGATCTCCATCCTCGTCCCGGCCGCGACCTTCGCCCAGGCCCCCGGCACTGCCGAGGTCCGGGGGGTCCTGCTCGACACCGCGGGGGCGCCCGCCAAGGGCTACCAGATCGGGCTGAAGACGACGGACGGGAACCTGTTCCTCTCGAAGGCCACGCCGGCCGACGGGACCTTCGTGGTCGACGGGCTTCCGCCCGCCACCTACCAGCTCGTGGCGTTCGCCCCGGATGGCGGCGAGGTCCCGGTGGTTGCCAAGCAGATGGCGCTGACCGCCGGCCAGAAGGAGCGGGTCGAGATCCGGCTGGCCTCGGACAAGGCCCAGGTGGCCGGGCGCGTTCCGGCCGAGGCCGCGGCGGGCTCCACCGGCAGCAGCACCTTCAGCTGGAAGGCCGTCGGCTACGCCGCGCTGGCGATCGCGGGCGGCTTCGCGCTGGGCGCCTGGGTCTTCGACGACGACGATGACCCGGTCGAGCGCCCCGCCTCGCCGAGCCTGCCTCCGCGCCGCTGATCTCCGCCGGTCGCGCCGGCGCGTTCGGTGCTATAAACGAACCGTAAGGGTCGGCTAATTTCCGCCGGCCCCGAGGTTCCCATGTCGGCCTCGCGCTCCCGCGGCCTCGTCGCGGCGGTCCTGCTGCTCGTCCCGCTCGCGGCGGTGGCCGCAATCCTCGCGTACGGCGGTCGGAACCGGGCCTTCGGTCCGCGCGAGGCGTCCGTCTCGACCTCCGCGAGAGGCGGCACCGGCGCGCTGCTCGACGGGCTGGCCGAGCGCACGGCGGACCTGCCGCCCGAGCGCTTTCACGAGCAGGTCAACGGCGCGGCGGAGTTCCTGATCTCGATCGGCGCCACGCGGATCGTCGCGTGGCGCGTCGCCGGGCCGCCCGAGGCGTTCCTGGAGCTGCTGGAGTTCCGCGACGAGGCGGGGGCGCGCCGCGCGCTCGAGCAGGATGCGGGCGGCGACCGCACGCCCGGGCCGGGCGACGAGGCCTGGGCCGGGGCCGACAGCGTGATGTTCCGCCGCGGTCGCCGCTACGTGCGGCTGAACGCGCCCGGGGCGACCGGTGCCGGTGCGGCGGAGCGGCTGGCCGAGCTGGCGGCGCGCATCGACGAGCGGCTGCGCGTGCCGGGCCCGGCAGGGGGCGCGCGGTGAGCGCGCCGTCCGGCGTCGACCGCCGCCTGGTGCTGCGGCGCCTGGGCCAGGCCGGCCAGCTTCTCGGCGGCGCCGGCGCGCTGGCCGCGCTGGGGCTGCGCT
>CAYZDB010000131.1:0-7712 GCA_964476985.1 uncultured Acidobacteriota bacterium
TTCGCCGCGCTTTCGGCTTCGAAACCAGGGGTGCCCCGCGTCCGCCCGATCCCTAGATTGTCCGTAGCGTCCGCTCCCGATCCGGGCGGCGAGGTGAGGTGTGCTGCAGTCCGGGTTCAATCGCGCGACCACCGCCTTCGTCGCGGTGCTGCTCGGCGCCTCGCTGCTCGCGGCGGGGTCGCTGGCCCCGGGCCTGTCTCGGCTCACCCCAACCGACCTGACCGCGCTCGGCACCTTCCTCGGCGTCGGGATCTTCTGGTCGCTGCTCACCTTCAAGGTCGCGCGCCAGCGCGGCGGCCGGGTCGCGGTCTGGCTGGCCCCGGTCGCCTACCAGGCGCTGCTGCCGGTCGCCGATCCGTCGGCCGCGATCGTCGTCGCCGCGACCCTGCCGCTGGTCGACTGGGCGATGCACCGCCGCCAGGCGACGATCGGGCTGTTCAACCTGGCGCAGGCGCTGCTCGGGGTCTGGGCGGCGTCGCGGGTCGTGGCGCTGCTCGATCCGCTGCCCGACGACCTGACCTCGATCGCGCTCGCCGCGCTGGCCGGCGCGGCGACCTGCTCGATCATCACCTTCGCCACCCTTCCGGTCGTGATCAAGCTCGCCACCGGCCGCAGCCCGAAGGACAGCGGGCTGTTCTCCTGGACCACCACGATCAACGAGGGGGTCACCGGCAGCTTCTCCGCGTTGACCGCCGTGACCTGGTCGATCCACCCGCTGCTGCTGGCGCTCTCCGTCCTGCCGCTGACGCTGGTCTTCCTGCTGCTCTCGCGGCTCGAGTCGCGCGAGGCCTCGCTGCGCCAGGAGATCGTCGAGCGCGAGCGGGCCGAGCTGGAACTGCGCCGCGCCAAGGACGCGGCGGAAGCGGCGAGCCAGGCCAAGAGCGACTTCCTGGCCCGGATGAGCCACGAGATCCGGACCCCGATGAACGGGATCGTCGGGATGGCCGGGCTGCTGCGCGAGACCCCGCTCGACCGCGAGCAGCGGGAGTACCTCGACATCTGCCTGCGCTCGGCCGACTCCCTGCTCTTCCTGATCGACCAGATCCTCGACCTCTCGCGGGTCGAGGCCGGCAAGCTGGAGCTCGACCCGCAGCCGTTCGCGCTGCGGGCCTGGCTCGGCGACCTGCTGCGCGTGCACGCCACGCTGGCTCACGGCAAGGGGCTCGACCTGGCGTGGTTCGTCGCGCCGGAGGTCCCCGACGCGCTGGTCGCCGACACGCTGCGCCTGCGCCAGGTCGTGATGAACCTGGTCGCCAACGCGATCAAGTTCACGCGCGAGGGCGAAGTCGCGGTACGCGTCGGACTGGACGAGCGCGCGGAGGACGAGGTCCGGCTGCACCTCACCGTGCGCGACACCGGGATGGGGATCGAGCCGGAAAAGCAGCAGCTGATCTTCGAGGCCTTCACCCAGGCCGAGCGCTACATGACGCGCCAGCACGGCGGCGCCGGGCTGGGGCTCGCGATCTCGGCCCAGCTGGTCCGGCTGTGGGGCGGCTCGATCTGGGTCGAGAGCGTCCCCGGCAGCGGCAGCACCTTCCACGTCACCATCCCCTGCGCGGTGCGCGCCCCGGCCGGCCCGGTGGCGCCGGGTCCGGACGGCGCGGGACGGCGCGTGCTGGTGCTCGACGCGCACGCGGCGAGCCGCGCGGCCAACGCCGAGGCGCTGGGTGCGGCCGGCTTCGCGGCGGTCACGGCCGCCGGGGCGACCGAGGCGCTCGGGCTGCTGCTCGACGCGGCCGCGGCCGGGCGGCCCTTCGAGGCGCTGGTGGTCGACGGCGGGCTGCCCGACCCGGGAGCGGCCGCGTTCCTCGACCGCGTCCGCGCCCAGGCCTCCGGCCCGCCGGCGCCGGTCGTGCTGACGATGACGGCCGACACGCGTCCGCTCGGCGCGGGCGGCGAGGTCGACGTCTTCGCGCGCGTGATGAAGCCCGCGCTCTGGAACCAGCTCGCCGCCGCGGTCGCCGCCGCGCTCGACGACACCGATGCCGGTCCGGGTGCGGCGCCGGGCGCCGCGGCCGAGGGGGCGGCGGAGCGCGGCGCGGCGCCGAGCGCGGTCGCGGGCGCGCCGCTCGAGATCCTGCTGGCCGAGGACAACCCGGTGAACCGCACGCTCGCGGTGCGGCTGCTCGAGCGCCGCGGGCACCGCGTCGCCTGCGCGGCCAACGGCGTCGAGGCGGTCGCGCTCTGGAAGTCGCGCCCGGTCGACCTGGTGCTGATGGACGTGCAGATGCCGGAGATGGACGGATTGGCCGCGACCCGCGCGATCCGCGAGCTCGAAGCCGCGGCCGGCCGTCGCACGCCGATCGTCGCGGTCACCGCGCACGCGTCGGCCGAGGACCGGGTGCGCTGCCTGGAGGCCGGGATGGACGGGTTCCTGGCCAAGCCGATCCAGGCGGCGGAGTTGTACCGGGTGCTGGCCGAGGCCGCGGCGCGGCTGCTGCCGGCCTGACACCACCCCCGAAAAAGTGGCGGGCGCCGGCCTGGAGGCCGGCGCCCGTCAGCCAGCAAGGGGCGCCGAAGGGGTCAGTCGCCCCACAGGATGCCGTCGCCCCAGAGGATCCCGTCGCCCCACAGGATGCCGTCGCCCCAGAGGATGCCGTCGCCCCACAGGATCCCGTCGCCCCAGAGGATGCCGTCCGGCGCGAGCGTGCCGTCGCCCCAGAGGATGCCGTCGCCCCAGAGGATCCCGTCGGCTCCGAAGGTCGTGCTGTCGCCCCAGAGGATGCCGTCGCCCCAGAGGATCCCGTCCGAGCCGCGGCGCAGCGCTTCCTCGCGCGCGCCGGCCGGGGCGTGGTCGATGTCGCCCCACAGGATGCCGTCGCCCCAGAGGATCCCGTCGCCCGCGACCGAGGCGTCGCCCCAGAGGATGCCGTCGCCCCAGAGGATCCCGTCGCCCCAGAGGATCCCGTCGCCGCCGACCTTGCCGTCGCCCCAGCGCACGCCCTTCGCGCGGTAGAGGCGGTCGCCGAAGTACCAGCCGTCGCAGTAGACGACGCGCCGGCCGGCGGGGGCCGCGAGGCCGGCGATCGTCGTCGCCAGCGCGCCGCGGCGCAGGTCGAGCGCCGGGGCCGCCGTGGCCCCGAACGCCAGCGTGCCCGGGTTGGCGACGAGCTGCTTCGCGACGTTCACGGCCAGGCTGGCGTTGAGCAGGCCCGCGCCCTGGTCGAGGAACGAGGCATCCGGCAGTTCCTGGGCGGTGTACATCAGGATCGACTTGGCCAGCGCCGGGGTCAGGTCGGGGCGCGCCTGCAGCATCAGCGCCACCGTGCCCGCGACCACCGGCGCCGCCATCGAGGTCCCGGAGAGCTCGAGGTAGCTCGCCCCGCGGACCAGGTCGGGGTGCTCGAGCGCGAGCCGGCTGCCCGGGGCCTGCAGCGAGACCAGCCGGTTGCCCGGAGCCACCAGGTCGGGCTTCATCAGGTCGTCGTAGCGCCGCTCTTCCGGCTCGTAGAGCCCATCGCCATCGAGGTCGCGCTCGCGGTACGAGCGGGTCGGCCCGCGCGAGGAGTAGCTGGCGACGCCGTCGTCGGAGCGCCCATCGGTCTGGAAGCTGTTCGCGGCGCCGACCGTGATCACCTTCGGCGCGTTGGCCGGCGAGAGGATCCCGCCGTAGACCTTCGTCCCGTCGTCGAGCTTGCCGTGGTTGCCGGCCGCGACCACGACCACCAGGCCGGCGTCGACCAGCTTCTCGACGGCGCGGCAGAGCGGGTCGGTCTCGAACGACTCCTTGGGGGCCGTCCCGACCGACAGGTTGACGACGCGGATCCCGTAGCGGTCCTTGTTGGCCAGCGTCCAGGCCAGGCCCATCAGCAGGCCGTCGAGCGAGCCGGTGCCGTCGCTCTTCAGCACGCGGACGTCGGCCAGCTTCGCCTTCGGTGCGGCGCCGGCGAGCGGCCGGCCGGCCGGTGCGAGCGCGCCGTTGCCGGCGATCAGCCCGGCGACGTGCGAGCCGTGCCCGTAGGGGTCGCGCAGCGCGGAGGCCTCGCCAGTGAAGTCGGCGCGGGCCGCGATCCGGCTGGCGGTCCCGTCCTTCAGCGCGGCGTGGTCGGCGATGCCGGAGTCGAGCACCGCGACCGTCACGCCGCGGCCGTCGAGGCCGGCGAGCTGCGCGACGCCGGTCGTCGTCCGCACGTGGCCGTCGCCGGCCGGCGCGGCCTGCGTGGCGAGCAGGGGACGGTTCGGCACGACGTACTTCACCGACGAGCTGGCCGCGAGCGAGTCCAGCCGCGACGGGAGCGCCGAGCCCGGCAGGTCGAGCACCGCGAGGCCGAGCTCGGGGATGGCGACCGCCCGCGTGGCGCCGGCCGCGGTGGCGAGCGCGCTCACGCTGGCGCCCGGGGCCAGGTCCACGATCACGCGCATCGAGGACGACGAGGCCACGAGCCCGGCCTCGGCCGCGAGGTCCGGCGCCTGCTTCACGCTGGTGGCGGTCTCCGCGAGCGCCGTCGCCCCGGTACAGACGACGAGGGCGAGCAGCGCGAGTCCCATCCTGGGGTGCCGCCGGGTCCTCGTGAACATCGATCCGCTCCTGCGCGCAGCCACTCGGGTAGGCCGCGACCGACCTCCTCAAAGGCAAGGGCCGTGCCGCGGACAGGCGCGGAGCAGCGCGGCGGCGCGGGGACGGCCCGCGACAGCGGCCCGCGGCGGCCTGTCCGGTCACTCTGTCCGACCCCCTGACACGGCGTGGCACACTCCCGGCCGAATCGGTAATCCCGCGAAGTGCCCTTTCCGCGGGGGTTTCGGGGGGGCCGCCGATTCGGTGCTTGACGCCGCCCGGGGCTCGCGGTAACCCTTGGCGCAGATGACGACACAGCGTGCCGCGATCGATCTCGCCGCCGCCGGCTGGTGGTGGACCTCCTTCATCGAGGTGGCCCCGGCCCGGGACTGATCGCGCACCATCGACCGGCCGCCCACCTCCGACGCGGGGTGGGTTTTTTCGTGCCCCCCCGCCGGAGCGGGACGGCGAGGAGAGCACGGCATGAAGCCGCCGTTCGACATCGCCGCCGACCTCGACACGCCGGTCTCGGCGTTCCTCAAGCTCGCCCCGTTCGAGCCGCGCTTCCTGCTCGAGTCGGTCGAGGGGGGCGAGCGCCTCGGGCGCTACTCGTTCATCGGCTTCGGCGAGGCGCTCGGGGTCACGCTGGAAGGCGGCCGGCTGGCCGTCGACGGCGCCCCCGGTCCCGCGCCCGCCTCCCGCGAGGAGCTGCTCGGCGCGCTGCGCGGTGCGCTGGCGCGCGCGCCGCGGCCGGGGCCGGCCGCCGGGCTGCCGTTCGCGGGCGGGCTGGTCGGGATCGCGGGTTACGACCTGGTGCGGCGGCTCGAGCGCCTCCCCGCGGCGCACCCCGCGCCCGCCGCGGGGCCGCGCACGCCGGAGGCGGCCTTCGTCGCCCCGCGGGCGCTCCTGGTCTTCGACCACCTCTCGCGCCGCGTCGCGCTGCTCTTCGACGGGGAGGAGGGCGAGCGGCGCACGCTGCGCGCGGCGGTGATCGACGCGCTGCGCGGCCCGACCCCGCCGCGGCCGGGGCGCGTCGCGCCGCTCGCCGCGCCGGAGGCGAGCCTCGCGCCCGGCGCATTCCTCGGGGCGGTCGAGCGCGCGCAGCACCACATCCGCCAGGGCGACGTCTTCCAGCTCGTGCTTTCGTCGCGGTTCGAGGGCGAGACCGCGGTCGAGCCGTTCGAGGTCTACCGCGCGCTGCGCCTGATCAACCCCTCGCCCTACATGTACTACCTGCGGTTCGACGGGCTCGAGGTGGTCGGCTCCTCGCCCGAGGCGCTGGTCCGGCTCGAGGGGCGGCGCGCCGCGCTCCGGCCGATCGCCGGGACGCGCCCGCGCGCCGGTTCGGAGCCCGAGGACCGGGCGCGCGAGGCCGAACTGCTGGCCGACCCGAAGGAAGGAGCCGAGCACGTGATGCTGGTCGACCTGGGGCGCAACGACCTGGGGCGCGTGGCCGTGCCCGGCACGATCGCGGTCGAGCCGTACCGGTCGGTCGAGCGCTACAGCCACGTGATGCACCTCGTGAGCGGCGTGGGCGGCGTGCTGGCCGCGGAGCACGACGCGTTCGACCTGTTCGCCGCGACCTTCCCGGCCGGGACCGTGGTCGGCGCGCCCAAGGTCCGCGCGATGGAGCTGATCGACGAGCTGGAGCCGGTGGCACGCGGGCTCTACGCGGGGACCGTCGGCTACTTCGGCCACGGCGGCGCGATGGACCAGGCGATCGCGATCCGCACGCTGGTCTTTCGCGAGGGGCGGTATGCCTACCAGGCCGGCGCCGGCATCGTGGCCGACAGCCGGCCCGAGGCCGAGCTGACCGAGGTCCAGGCCAAGGCGGCGGCGCTCGAGGCGGCGCTGACGCTGGCCGAGGAGGGGCTGTGAGCGCGCGCGTCCTCTTGATCGACAACTACGACTCGTTCACCTACAACCTGGTCCAGGCCCTCGCGCTGCTCGGCGCGGAGGTGACCGTCCGGCGCAACGACCGGGTCGCGGTCGACGAGGCGCTCGGGCTGGGCGCGACGCACCTCGTCGTCTCGCCCGGGCCCGGGCGGCCCGAGCAGGCCGGGATCACGATGCCGCTGCTCGAGCGGGCGCTGGGGCGGCTGCCGCTGCTCGGCGTCTGCCTCGGACACCAGGCGCTGGCGGCGGTGCTCGGCGCACGGGTCGTGGCCGCGCGCGAGCTGGTCCACGGCAAGGCCTCGCCCGTCTACCACGACGGCCGCACGCTCTACCAGGGCCTGGCCAACCCGTTCCGCGCCGGCCGCTACCACTCGCTGGCGGTGGCCGAGGAGGGACTGCCGCGCGAGCTGGCGGTGACGGCCTACACCAGCGACGGCGAGATCATGGGGCTGCGCCACGCCGGGCTGGCGGCGGAAGGGGTGCAGTTCCACCCCGAGAGCGTGCTGACGCCGGACGGCGAGCGGCTGCTGCGCAACTTCCTCGACCTCGAGCCGCCGCCGCGTCCCGCGGCCGCGGAGGCCCCGTGAGCCCGGCGCTCGAGCGGCTGCTCGCGGGCGGCGACCTGAGCGAGGAGCAGGCGGCGGGGCTGATGGAGCGGCTGGCCGACGAGACGCTGCCTCCGGCGGTGGCGGGCGCGGTGCTGGCCGCGCTCGCGGTGAAGGGCGAGACCGCGGAGGAACTGCGCGGCTTCGCGCGCGCGATGCGCGGGCTGGCGCGGCGGCCGCGGATGGACGGCCACGCGCCGCTGGTCGACACCTGCGGCACCGGCGGCGACGGCGCCGGCAGCTTCAACCTCTCGACCGGCGCCGCGCTGGTCGCCGCGGCGGCGGGGGCCAAGGTGGTCAAGCACGGCAATCGCGCGGCCTCGAGCGCCAGCGGCAGCGCCGACCTGCTCGAGGCGCTCGGCGTACCGCTGCCGGCGGACGCGGGCGAGGCCGAGGACGCGCTGGCGCGCCACGGCTTCGCCTTCCTGTTCGCGCCGGTCTTCCACCCCGCGATGCGCGCCGTCGCGCCGGTGCGGCGGGCGCTCGGGGTGCGCACGGTCTTCAACCTGCTGGGGCCCCTGACCAACCCCGCCGAGCCCCCGTTCCAGCTGGCGGGGGCCTGGTCCCCTCGCGCCGCGCGCCTGCTGGCCGAGGCGCTGGCGGGGCTGCCGATCGAGCGCGCCTTCGTCGTTCACGGCGCGCACGGCTGGGACGAGCCGACGCCGGCCGGACCGTTCCTGCTGCTGGTCGTCGAGCCGGGCCGCGTGCGCGAGGAG
>CAYZDB010000132.1:0-7695 GCA_964476985.1 uncultured Acidobacteriota bacterium
CGAGTGGCATCTCCAGGCTAGGCATGACGGAGACGACCATCGCCTGCTTCCCCTCGACCTCGACCGGGACCTCGCGGCTCGAGCGCCGGGCCCAGCCTTCGAGCACCGGCTGGACCACGCGGTAGACCGCTTCGCGGCCGCCCGAGAGCGCTTCCGTCACCGGCGCGCCGCGCGGCAGGTCGGACAGCCGCAGCAGCTCGAGCGCCGCGCGGTTGGCGGTCGCGACGCGCGCGTCGGCGTCGAGGCTGAGCACGCCGACGGGGATCGCCTCGAGGATCGTCTCGATGTAGCGCCGCCGCCCCTCGATCTCGCGCCGCTGGCGCTGGATCTCGCCCGCCATCCGGTTGAACGACGAGACCAGCTGCCCGATCTCGTCGCCGCCGCTGCCGGGGACGCGGTAGGTCAGGTCGCCCCCGGCCAGCGCCTCGGTCCCGCGCGCCAGCGCGAGGATCGGGTTGGTGATCTGGCCCGCGACGTAGAAGCTGGTCCAGACCGCGGCGAACAGCACGAGCAGCGTCAGCAGCGCGAAGAGCGCGACGTAGAGCCGCTGCACCACCGGCCGCCGCGTGCCGTAGTCCTCGACCTCGCGGCCCGAGAGCAGCACGCTGTCGATCCGCCGCGCGTCGTCCTCGGGGATGTAGACCGCGGCCCAGGCCACCGCGACCGTCTCGCCCCGGACCCGCACCGCCTCGGTCGCCACGGTGCGCCAGCCGTACACGAGGCGGTCGCTGGTCAGCCCGCCCTTTCCGCTCGCGAAGGTCTCGCGGACGATCGCCTCGGGCACGCGCGTCAGCTCGGTCGGCAGGGCCGTCGCGGTCCCGCCGCGCACGATCTCGGCCACCGCCACCGGGCTGCCGCTGGGGAACGCCACGCCGACCGCCGTCAGCCCGTAGCGCCGCCGCAGCTCGTCCAGCGTGCGGGCGATCTCGCCGCGGGCGGCCGCCGGGTCGCGGGCCAGGGGGCCGCGCGCCAGGTCGTCGGCCACGACGCGGGCGAAGTGCCGCGCGTCGGCCGAGGACTCGCGCTGGGCCATCTGCGCGATCCCCGCCGCCTGGTCCATCGTCTTCGCGATGTCGGGGGGGATCAGGTCCGACAGCGAGCGCAGCACGATCGCGATCGCGCCGGCGAAGAGGGTCAGGGAGGGGATCAGGACGAGGAAGAAGAACGCGAAGAAGACCCGCGCCTGCAGCCGCGCGCCCAGGATCCCGCTGCGGCGACCGGCCAGCACCCGGGCCACGTTGCGCACGATCAGGGCGGCGACCGCGAGGGCCAGCAGCACGAGCGCCGCGGCCAGGCCCGAGAGCAGCGTCTTGTCGCCCGCCAGCCGCGTGTCGCCCAGCTTGCCGCGCTGGATGACGTAGTAGAGGACGACCGTCAGGACGAACGAGAGGCCGACGATCGTGAACAGCAGCCGGTCGGAGCGGAAGCGGTTGCGCAGCATCCGGTCAGCGCGCGCGGCCGGGCGGGGCGGGCCGCGACGGCGGCTCGGTCGGCCCCCCGGGACCGCTCTCAAAGATCCAGTTGGACCGGTCGGCCAGCAGGGCGTCGGCCAGCCGGCCGTGGAGGTCGTGGCCGGCCCGCCAGGCCACGACCCGCCCGGCCAGGCCGCAGCCCAGCAGCGCGAGGTCGCCGACCAGGTCGAGCGTCTTGTGGCGCACGAATTCGTCCCGGTAGCGGAGGTCGACCCCCTTGATCCCGTCGTCGTCGACCAGGATCGCGTTGTCGAGCGATCCACCCCGGATCAGCCCGGCCCGCTGCAGCTTCTCGATGTCGCGCCGCATCCCGAAGGTCCGGGCCGCGGCCAGCTTGCCCAGGAAGTCGTCGGGCTGGTCGAGCTGGACCGTCACCTCCTGGTAGCCGAGGTGCTCGTGCTCGAAGTCGATCGCGGTCGTGACCCGCAGCCCCTCCCCGGGCTCGATCGTGATCCGCCGCTCCTCGTCCCCGACGACCAGCTTCTGCGTGACGACGATCCGCGGGTACCAGGCCTGCTGCTCGACCAGCCCGGCGGCCAGGATCGCGCGCGCGAACGGGAGCGACGAGCCGTCGAGGATCGGCAGCTCGCTCCCCGACATGTGGACCCGGGCGTTGTCGAGGCCCAGGGCGTAGACCGCGGCCAACAGGTGCTCGGGGGTGTCGATCGTCGCGCCGTCCCGCTCGAGGCGCGTCGCGTGCATCATCGGGCTGCGGAACTGCTCGAGCGCCGGGATCTCGAGCCCGCCGGCCCCGTCGAGCACGAAGACGACCCCCGAGCCCGGCGGGGCGGGCTCGAGCTCGACGCGCTCGGTCCGGCCGTGGTGGAGACCGATCCCCTCGAGCCGGGCCGGGGCGGCCAGGGTCCGCTGCGGACGCACCATGGGACGATTCTATACTGTTGACCCGGCGGGACCTGCCACGGAGAATGGCGGCGCCCGTCCCGGAGGACCCCGATGAGCGAGCGTGCCCTTTCCGCTGAGACCATGGATGGCGTCATCGATCGGCTCGCCGACGCGCTGCGCGACGAGCTCTCCGCGATCCAGCTGCCGCCCCCGGTGGTCCGGACCCCGGAGCGGCTGCGCGCGGCGTGCGCCGCGCTGCGCGAGGCGCCGGGCCAGGTCGCGCTGCTGCGCACCCTGCTGGCGAGCGCGGGCGAGGTTGGCGCGCGGGCGGCGCTCTTCGTGGTGAAGCAGGACCGGATCGAGGGCTGGGAGGGCGCGGGCTTCGACGAGGTCGACTTCCACGGCGTCGAACTCTCGCCCGACGACGCCGCGCTCGCCGCCCTCCTGGTCGAGCAGCGGCCGATCGCGCTGGGCGGCGATTCGGGGCTGCCCGCGCCGGATTTCGGGCAGAGCCCGCGTTCGCCCGCGGTGCTGATCCCGATCCAGGTCCACGGCAAGCTGGTGGCGGTGATCTATGCCGACCCGGCGGAGCACGGCGCGGCGGTCGACATCACCGCGCTCGAGGTGCTGGGCGAGGTCGGCGGGCTGGCGATCGAGCGACTCGCGCTGGCGCGCTGGTCGCAGCGCCCGGGCGAGGGGACGGCCGCGGAAGTCCCGTCCCGGGCCCCCGACGCGGCGCCGCCGACCGTCTCGCAGCCGGTGGGGTCGATCCCCATGGCGGCCGTCCCTGCCGCCGCGGCGGGCCCCCCGACCGGCCCCGAGCCGGGACCGGGTGCGGTCTCCCCCGAGGTCCAGGACGCTCGCCGCTTCGCCCGCCTGCTGATGGAGGAGATCTGCCTCTACCACGCCGACAAGGTCGACGAGGGGCGGTCGCAGGCCGACCTGCTCTCGCGCCTGTCCGACCAGGTCGAGCGCGCGCGGCAGATGTACGAGCAGCGCGTCCCACCCGAGGTCCGGGGGCTGGGCGACTTCTTCGACGAGGCGCTGGTGCGCGTGCTCGCCGCGGGCGACGCGAACGCGCTGGGGCGCGTGGACCGCGCCGCCTTCTAGCACCGCGATTCAGAACCCAGGATGACGCCTTCCCGCCCGTCGTGGAAGGGCGACGCGGCGCTCGTCGTCTGCGCCGTCGGCTGGGGGGCGACCTTCCCGCTGGTCAACGCCGCGATGCGCTCGGCCTCGCCCGTCGCCTTCAACGCCGCGCGCTTCCTGCTCGCCGCCGCGGCGCTGGGGTGGATCCTGGTCGCCCCGGGGCCGCGCGCGGTGCGGCGCGCGGCCGGCTGGGGCGTCGCGCTCGGCGCGCTGCTCGCGGCCGGCTTCTCGCTCCAGGCCTGGGCGATGCCGCAGGTCGGCCCGACCCGCTCGGCCTTCCTGACGGCCTTCTACGTGATCTTCACGCCGCTGCTCGACTGGCTCGCGACCGGGCGCCGGCCGCCCGCCTCGACCGCCGCGGGGGCGCTGCTCGCCTTCGCCGGGGCGGCCGCGATGAGCGGCGTCGGGCTCGGCGGCGCGCCGACGCTGGCCGACCTCGCGACGCTGGCGGCAGCGCTGCTGTTCGCGGGGCAGCTGGTCGGGCTGCACGCGGCGCTGCCCCGCCACTCGTCGCGCGCACTGCTCTTCGCACAGGTCCTGGCGACCGGCCTGATCTGCGCCGCCGCCGCGCCGCTGCTGGAGACGGTCCGCTTCGAGCCTTCGCCCGGGCTGGCGGCCCGCCTGGTCTTCCTCGCGCTGGTCGCCACCGCGCTCTTCCTGGGGCTGCAGAACTACGGCCAGGCCCACACGACCCCGACGCGGGCCGCGATCCTGTTCGCGTCGGAGCCGGCGTGGGCCGCGCTCTTTGGCCGCCTGGCGGGCGAGTCGCTGTCGGCGCACGAGGTGGCCGGCGCGCTGGTCGTCCTGGCCGGGATCCTGGTCGCCACCGTGCACCCGCGCACCGGCGGCTGAGACTCGCGCTACTCCTCGGCGAGCAGCCCGCGGAAGACCACGCGCGCCGGGCCGGTCAGCAGCGCGCCGCCGCCGGACGGGGCGAGCTCGACGGTCAGCGGGATGCCGGCGGGCGGGTAGACCTCGAAGGACCCGCCGCCGCCGGGGGGCGACTCGCAGAAGGCGGCCGCGGCCCAGGCGCCGCTGCCGCAGGCCAGCGTCTCGCCGCTGCCGCGCTCGAAGGTGCGCACGAAGAGGGTCCGCTCCGAGGCCTCGCGGACCAGCGTGAGGTTGACGGCGCCCGCCAGCTCGGGGTCCGCGGCGCGGAGCCGCGCCGCCAGGTCCGCGAGGTCGAGCCGCGTCCCCGCCGGCTCGCGTGCGACGAGGTGGGGCACGCCGGCCCGGACCAGCCGCGCCGGGAGCGAGCCCCCGTCCGGGAGCGGCAGGGAGCGCGGCACCTCGTCGATCGCCGGGCGCGGCGCGCGGATCGAGACCGTCGCCCCCTCGACCCGGGCCTCGACCGAGAAACCCGGGAAGACGAGTTCGAGCGGCGAGCCGGAGAGCCCGCGTTCGACCGCGAAGCGCGCGGCGCAGCGCGCGCCGTTGCCGCAGAAGGCGGCGCTGCTGCCGTCGGCGTTGCGGTAGTCGACGACGACGCGGCCGGGACGGGCCTCGCTGACGGCCAGCAGGCCGTCGGCGCCGACCCCGGTGCCGCGCGCGCAGAGCCGTCGCGCCAGCTCGTCGGCGGCGCCGGGCAGGCCGTCGCGGGCGTCGATCACGACGAAGTCGTTCCCCGCCCCTTCCATCTTCCAGAACGAGAGGCCGGCGCTCACGGCGCGCTCCCGGCGGGCGGGCGCGCGACCACCCAGCCGGTCGGGCCGACCGCCGCCGAGCGGTTTCCGCTCGCGTCCTCGGCCAGCACCCGGTAGCGGTAGCGCGCGCCGGGCTCGGCGGCGTCGTCGAGGAAGAAGGCGTCGGGGGCCTCGGAACGGCCGCGCGCGGCGAATTCGGGCTCCCCTTCACGCTGCCGCTCGACGAGCCAGGCCCGTTCGTCGGCCGAGCCGCCGGGATACCAGAGCACCCGGATCCGGCCGGCCTCCGCGACCGCGTCGAGGTCGCGCGGCGGGGCCGGCGGGAAGCGGTCCCGGTAGTCGATCGGCTCGAGCTGCTGCGGCACCCCCTCGACCGAAACCTGGGCCGCGGCGCGGGCGAAGGCGGCGAGGTAGACGACCGTCTCGCCGTAGCGCGGTGCGGTGTCGAGCAGCGTCCCGTCCTTGGCGGCCACGGTCCGGAACGGCTCCCACGGCTCGGCGGCGGGCGGCGACCAGCGCCAGATCCGGACCGTCTCCGCGCGCTCGTCCGCCGGGGCCGTCCAGCTCAACTGGATCCCGTTCTCGCGCGGCTCGGCGGCGAGTGTGGTCATCGCCGGCAGTGCGGGACGGAGCGGGGCCAGGGTGGAGCGCGGCGAGGCCAGCGACCTGGCCCGCGCGTCCGCGAGCGCGACCGCGAGGACCAGCTCGGGCGACGCCGGGAACTGCTCGAGCGGGACCGCGTCGCGGCGGGTCGCAGGCGATTCCGCGCCGGCCTCGAACGGCGGCAGCGCGAGCGGCCGGGCCACCCGCCGGAACTCCCGGTCGCGGTTGGAGGCCGACCACGAAGAGCCCTGGCCCGTGCTGCTCGTCGTGAACAGGATCTCGGGCCGGGCCGGCAGGCGCAGCGCGCCGCCGCCGACGATCCGCAGCGCGTAGCGCGCATCGACCTGGAGCGCGTCGCCGCGCTGGCGCCAGCGCACACCCGCCGGCGGCTCCGGCAGGTGCGGGAGCGGCGGCGTGGGCGGCCCGCGGTGGCCGCAGCCGAGCGCCGCGAGCGCGAACGGGAGCAGCGCGAGGGCGCGTCTCATCTCACAGCGCGAAGCGGGCGAGGTCCTGGCGCGCCGCCAGCCCGGAGAGCGCCTCGCGCACCTCGGGGGCGTCGATCGCGACCGGCCCCCGCCGTCGATCGGGCGCATCGAAGAGCAGCGGCCCGAGGAGCCGCTCCAGGATCGTCGCCAGGCGCCGCGCCCCGATGTCCTCGACCGACTCGTTGACGCGGTCGGCCAGCTCGGCGATCTCGCGCAGCGACGCGTCGCTGAAGGACAGGTCGACCCCGTCGACCGCGAGCAGGCTCTGGTACTGCCGGACCAGCGCGTTCTTCGGCACGGTCAGGATCCGGTAGAGGTCCTCGCGCGTCAGGCGCTGCAGCTCGACGCGGATCGGGAACCGGCCCTGCAGCTCCGGCAGCAGGTCGGACGGCTTCGCCGAGTGGAACGCGCCGGCCGCGATGAACAGGATGTGGTCGGTCCGCACCGGGCCGCGCTTGGTCTGCACGATCGTCCCCTCGACGATCGGCAGCAGGTCGCGCTGGACCCCCTGCCGGCTGACATCGGGGCCGGTCTGGCTCCCCCCGCCCGCCACCTTGTCGATCTCGTCGATGAAGACGATCCCGGTCTGCTCGGTGCGCTCGATCGCCTCCTTGGCCAGCGTCGCCTCGTCGAGCCGCCGGTCCTCCTCCTCGCGCTGCAGCAGCTCGCGCGCCTCGCGCACGCTGACGCGGGTGCGCCGGGTGCGCCGGCCCATGAAGCCGGGGAGCATCTCGCCGAGCTTGACCTCCATCTCGTCCATCCCCGGGCCGCCGGCGATCCGGAAGGCGGGCTTCTCCTCGTCCGGGACCTCGAGCTCGACCATCCGCTCCTCGAGCTCGCCGCCGCGGAGCCGGCCGCGCAGTTCCTCGCGCGCCTCGATCCACTCCCGCCCGTCGGCCCCCGCGCCCCGGGGCCCGGCGAGCAGTTCGAGCAGCCGGTCCTCGGTCGCGCGCACCGCCGCCGCCGCGACCTCGCGCCGCCGCTCGCGGCGCACCATCTCGACCGCCAGTTCGAGCAGGTCCCGGATCATCGACTCGACGTCGCGGCCGACGTATCCGACTTCGGTGTACTTCGTCGCCTCGACCTTCAGGAAGGGGCTCCCGACCAGCCGCGCGAGCCGCCGCGCGATCTCCGTCTTGCCGACGCCCGTCGGGCCGATCATCAGGATGTTCTTGGGCAGCACCTCCTCGGCCTGCTCGGGCGGGAGCTGCTTGCGGCGCCAGCGGTTGCGCAGCGCGACCGCGACGGCGCGCTTGGCCTCGGACTGGCCGATGATGTAGGCGTCGAGCTCGGCCACGACCTGGGACGGGGTGAGGTCGTCCTGGCGCCCGAGCGGGCCGCCCGGCTCGAGGTGGGGCGGGCCGCCGCCCCCCGGCATGTAGAAGACCATCGTCGTCCCCCGGCTCAGTCGCCGAGCGTCTCGCAGACGATCCGCTCGTTGGTGTAGATGTCGATCGAGGCGGCGGTCTTCAGCGCCGCGACCGCGATCTCGTCCGCCGG
>CAYZDB010000133.1:0-2289 GCA_964476985.1 uncultured Acidobacteriota bacterium
TGGGCCCGCGTGCACTGGGCGGAGGTCCGCGATTGGCGCGGCGAGGGCGGTTGCCGCTGTCGGAGAGGCGAGGGCGGTTGACCCTTTCGGAGAGGTGAGGGCGGTTGCCGCTGTCGGAGAGGCGAGGGCGGTTGCCGCTGTCGGAGAGGCGAGGGCGGTTGACGCTGTCAGTGGGGGGTTGGAATCGCGAGAGCGGCGGCTTCCGTCGGTTCGAGGTCGGTGTCGCTCGGTGGGGGCCGCCACCTGCCGCCGCGGAGGTAGAGAGGCGGTCCGAACTCACTCTTCTCGGAAGAGAGCCCCCTTAGTTGCACAGATACGAAGCTCTCGGCCGGACTCCCGGCGACGCCCGGGTGTCTGGAGGTCCGGAGTTGTTCACAGCGCTCCGGTTCCGCCTCGCCAGCGGGCGCCGGCGCGCTCTCGGAGCTGGTACCCGTGCAAAGAAGGCGGCTCCGTTTCGACGAAGGTGCGTTCGGCACGGCTCTCCGCCGCTGCGGGGGCGTCGCCGCGACCATCGCCGAGACCATCGCGGCGACCATCGCCGAGGCCATCGCGGCGAACCTCGCGGCGACCATCGCCTCGACGCTGCCGCGCACGACGGGGCTGCTCGATTCGCTCGGCCCAGCCTGCCGGCACCGGCTCCCCTGCGCGGATCGCGCCCTTGCACGCGACACCGGCTCTCCGTGCGGCCGCGTCCCTATCGTTGCCGGCCGTCGCCTGAGCCGCCCGACGCTGCCGCACGTTCCGGCGCACCAGCGGCCACGCGGAGCAGGGCCGGCGGCCCGACGCGCCGCTCGTTGCCGCGGCGCCCTTCGACCCGCCAGTAGAGCGGGCCTCCCTCGTCGGCCAGCGCCGTCGCGCGGCGCCACAGTGCCTCGTCGGGGGTCCAGCTGCCGCCGCGCGACCACCGGCCCGAGGTGATGACGCGCCCCGCGGCGAGCGGGTCGGCGCTGAAGACGACCCGGCACTCCTCCATCCCGGCGGGGTCCCACGCGAACGCCGGGGGCGCGCTCTCCTCCACGCGCTCCGCCTCCGGGGCGATCGGCCGCGGGACCGCGTCACCCGGGTACCAGCGAGGGAACGCGTCGCCGCGCGGCCAGGCCTCGGCGCGGGCCGCGGCGCGCCGCAGGACCGCTTCGACCTCCCACAGGAACGCCTCGGCCTCGTCCGGCTTGGTGTTGAAGACCGCGGCGAACGCGCGTCCGTCGGTGATCCGCATCAGCAGCGCCGTCGTGCCGAACAGCGTCCCGCCGTGCCAGACCGCGGCGCGCGGGCCGTCCGGCCGCACGTACCAGCCCAGGCCGTACCAGACGTTGCTCAGCATCCAGGTCGAGAGCTGCGGGCGCAGCCACATCAGCCGCAGCGTCTCGTGCGCGAGCAGGTCGGGCCGTTCGGGCAGGCCGTCGACCGCGGCCATGAATCGCACCAGGTCGATCGCGGACGCGGTCCAGCCCCCCGCGCTGTCGAGCGCCTCGACGTGGAAGCCCCCGTCCGGCCAGGCGACGAGGTCCTCTTCCGACGGGAAGACCGACCGCACCGGCGAGCGCCCCGGCGCGTCGTAGTACCGGACCTCGTCCGGCGGCCGGTCGGCAGGCCGCGAGCGCCCGATCCGCATCCGGGTGATCCCGAGCGGGGCGAGCACCTCGCTCCGCACGTACTCCTCGTACCCCATCCCGGAGGCCCGCTCGACCACCCGCCCGAGCAGCGCGTAGCCGAAGTTGGAGTAGGCGAACCGTCCGCCCGGCGAGAACTCGAGCGGCCGGCCGCGCATGAAGCGGATCACGGTGCGGGCGTCCGCGGGGATGCGCGCGTCGACCGCCTGCGCCGTCAGGCGCGGCGCGAACATCGGGTCGAGCGAGGCCAGCCGGTCCCAGCCTGCGGAGTGGTTGAGCAGGTCGCGCACCGTGATCCGCGCCAGCCGCGGGTCGGGCTGTGCGCCGGCCGGCGGTGTCAGCTCGGGGAGCATCGCGAAGACGCGGTCTTCCAGCCGGAGCTTCCCGGTCTCGACCAGCTTGAGGATCGCCGTCGCGGTGAGCGTCTTGGAGACGCTGCCGACCCGGAACAGGGAGTCCGGGCCGACCGGCCGCCCGCGCTCGAGGTCGGCGTAGCCGAAGCCGCGCGCGTAGACCAGGCGGTCGTCCTTGGTCACGGCGAGGGCGCCGCCCGGCACCCCCCAGCGCTCCATCAGCCCGACGATCTCGCGGTCGAAGCTGGCCAGGCCGGGGACCGGCTCGCCGGTGATGGGAAAAGGGCGCGTCTCGCGGGCGACGCCGGCCGAGGCGGGGGACGCGG
>CAYZDB010000133.1:2389-7652 GCA_964476985.1 uncultured Acidobacteriota bacterium
GTGATGGGAAAAGGGCGCGTCTCGCGGGCGACGCCGGCCGAGGCGGGGGACGCGGCCGAGGCGGGGGACGCGGCCGAGGCGGGGGACGCGGCCGAGGCGGGAGACGCGGCCGAGGCGGGAGACGCGGCCGAGGCGACCGGCCCGGCAGCCCGCGCCCCCGGCGCAGCCACGAGGCTCGCCGAGAGCAGGGCGATCGCGAGGCGCCGAGCGGGCATCCGCGAGCTCTCCGGGGCGGGAATTATGCCCGCCCGGGAACCGGCTCGCCGCCGGCCTCGCCTCAGGGCGTCGGCTCCTCCCCCGAGGTCCCGGCCGCGTTCTTCGCGGCGACCAGGTAGAACGCCGTCCCGCCCGCCGCGCCGCCGTTCGTGTCGCGCCAGGCGGTCGAGGTTGGCTCGCCCGAAGCGCCGTACCCGCCGACCGCCGTCGCCGAGCGGTACACGGGGTAGAAGCGGGCCGCGTCGTGCTCGGCATCCGCCGCCGGTGCGGTCCACGACAGCGCGACGTCGCCGGCGCGCCGCTCGGCGCGCAGCGTCGCTCCGACCGCGTTCGGCGCCTTCGTCTCCGAGGGCGTGAACGGGAAGCAGCCGTCGTACTGTCGCACCACGCGCACGTCGTCGATCAGCAGCTCGGTCAGCGGGTCGGCGCTGATCTGCGAGGTCTCCTCGGCCTCGAAGCGCACGCGCATGCTCGCGGTCCGCGTCACGAAGCTCCCCAGGTCGAGCGTCACGTCGGTCCAGGCCGCGGCGTTGCTCGAGAGGTCCTCGATCGTGGTGTAGGTCGTGCCGCCGTCGGTGCTGACCTTGGCCCGCGCATTGGAGGCCTGCAGGAACCCGACCTCGCTGCGGTGGTAGAAGCGCGAGAAGCTCAGGATCAGCCGCCCGTCGCCCAGCCCGTTGAAGACCGGCGAGGTGATGTGGACGCGCCCGCGGTCGACGTCGCCGGTGTGGGGATCGAAGCCCGGCCCGACGAAGGCGTTCCCGGTGATCCAGCAGAGCGTGCCGGGCGCGGGGGTGCGGTCGTCCTCCGGCTGGACCGGCCCGGCCGTCGGGTCGGTGAAACCGTTCGGGTCGAGCCGCTCGAAGCGGCCGCTGGTGGTCGTGCCGCCGATCGACCAGCCCTTGTCGGTCTGGAAGGTGTCGTCGATCAGCGTCGCCTCGACCGGGTCGCCGATCACGACCGTGAAGTTGGTGCTGGTCGTGCCGCCGCCGGCCCAGCGCGTCGTCAGCTTGAACATCACGTCCGGCCCGCAGGGACCGGTCAGCCGGACCGAGAAGTGCGGCGAGAGCGAGAAGGCGGTCGTCCCGGCCGGCATGTCGGGGTAGTCGGCCACCGCGTCGTGGACGACCACGCCGGGGCTGACCGGCGTGAGCACGGCGCTGACCAGCGTGGCCGGCGCGCCGCCGCTGTTGACGGTCTCGATCCGCAGGACCGCGGTCTCGCCCGGATCGAGCAGGCCGTTGCCGTTGCCGTAGGCCGGGTTCGAGTCGTCGATGACGTGGCTCTTGTACTTGACCCGCGGCGTCGAGTTGGGGAGCTGCTCGCCGCAGATCGCCAGGTCGTCGAGGTAGAAGCCGGGCCCCGTCGAGCCGCCGTCGGACGAGAGCGAGAACCGCACGTAGACCTCGGCCTCGCCGTCGGCCAGCGCCGAGATGTCGTACCGCACCGGGACCCAGGCCGTGTCGCGCCCGAACCCCTCCCAGACCGGCTGCCACGCGCCCGATCCGCCCGTCCGGATCTCGACCCGCGCGATGTCGAAGCCGGTCTCGCTCTTCAGCCAGCGCGCGAAGCGCAGCTCGGCGTGGCGCAGCGTCGACAGGTCGTACGGCCCGGCGGTCAGGTAGTAGGCCGCGCCATCGGAGTAGTTGCCGTCGAGGTTCGTGCCGTAGACGTTGCTGCCGGTGAAGGCCGCGGTCGGCCCCGGACCGGCGGGGCTGGGTGGCCCGAACTCCCAGCCGTTCGCGAAGGTGCCGTTGTCGATCTGCCAGCCGGGGTTGGCGTCGAGGTTCTCCTCGATCGAGGGACAGGCCGGGCTGCCCGTCGTGATGTGCAGCGTCACGCTCCGCGCCGCCCCGCACGGCTCCGGGCTTCCGCCGAAGTCGACCTGGATCGTCGCCTCGTACTCGTCCGGCGTGTTGGCGGCGAACGCGATGCGCAGCGGGTCGCCGGCCAGCGCCTCGCGGGTCTCGCCCGCGGCCAGCGCGCCGAAGGCGGTCGCCCCGTCGACTACCGTCAGGTAGGGGTCGGAGGTCGTGACGGTCGCGTTCAGGTCGGCCAGCGCGCCGCCGGTGGCGTAGGCCGACAGGAACAGGTCGACCGTCTCGCCCGGGTCGATCCGGCCGTCGCCGTCCCCGCCGCTCTCGACGACCCGCACGCTCCGCACCGCCGCGTCGGCCGCGCCCGTGGGAACCAGGAAGATCTCGCGTGCGAGCGGCGCGAAGCCCACCTCGGACGGCCAGCTCTGCGCGGCGTAGCCGCTCTTCGAGGCCTGCAGCGTGTAGCTCCCGGGGAGCACCGGCCAGTCGTAGCGCGCGAAGTCGGAGGTCGTGACGCGCGGCAGCTCGCCGTTGGTGAAGACCTGCTCGGCCAGCGCGATCGTCGTGCCGGGCAGGGCCGTCCCGGTGCAGGCGTCCTTCACGTGCCCGGTCAGCCGCGGCGCGTCGAGCAACTCGAGGAAGTACCGCCAGCCGGCGCGCGCCCGCAGCACGGTCGTCTCGCGCCAGGTCGCGTAGTCGGGCTGGAACCCCTGCGTGTCGGCGTTCAGCTCGTAGGTCACGCCGACCGCCCCCAGCTCGCCGTACATCCAGCCGTCGGTGTCGCCGTCGACCGAGTAGAGCAGCTCCCACGGCGTGCCGAACTGGTACCAGGTCCCGGCGACGTCACCCTGCATCCGCGAGGCCGCGACGTTCGCCAGCTCACGGAACAGCCGGAAGTCGGGCTGGCTGACCGAGCTGCTCTCGCAGCCGTAGGGGTGCAGCGTGTACTGGCCGTAGGTGTGGTACGAGATGTAGTAGACCGGCCGCTGCGCGCGGGCCAGGGCCATCAGCCCCGTCGTCGTCGGCTCCGATCCCGCCGACGGTCCGCGGTAGGTGTCGGAGCTGGGGCTCCCCGACGAGCCACCGCAGGCGTTCCAGGTCAGCGGGTAGTTGCGGTTCAGGTCGACTCCGTAGCTGCCGTCGCCGTTGTTGCGGCGGTTCTTCCGCCAGTTGTAGTCGTTCGTGAACACGTAGTCGGCCCCGTCCGGGTTGTGCGACGGGATGACCCAGATCTCGGCCTCGTTCACCCAGCGCGTGATCGCCGGGTCGGTGCCGTAGCCGGTCAGCAGCTGGTCGATCGTGTCGATCGCGACCTCCGGCGTCATGACCTCGCGCGCGTGGTGCTGCGCGACGTAGAGCACGACCGGCTCGTCCTCCTCGACCGTCACGTTGTCCGAGATCTTCATCGCCCAGGCGGTCCGGCCCAGGTGGTCCGTGGCGTAGCCGACGCGCTGGGCCAGCGAGGGGTAGGCCGACTCGAACTGGAGCAGCCGGTTCTCGAGCTCCGCCGGCGACAGGTAGTCCGACAGCGCCTCGGGCGCCAGCGGCGCGTCCACCGCCTGCGGGTCGAAGCCCAGCGTCCGAAGCAGCGCGATCTCGGCCTCGCCCCCCATCACGTCGAGCGTGCCGCGCTTGGCGTTGACGTAGGTGACGTCGAGGCCGCGCAGCTTGAGCTCGTCGAGCAGCTGCCGCGGGTCCTGCTGGAAGCGGATCCGCAGGCGGACCGTCGGGCTGGCCGGTGTCACGGGCGCCTGGGCCGACGCCTCCTGCGCGTGCGCGGGCGGGACGGCCAGGTCCGGGGCTGCGACGGCAACGAGAAGGAGCGGGCAGACGGCGGACAGGAAGGACGCGACGAGCCGGGCACGGGCGCGCATGGGGGACTCCGCGGGGGGAAATCGCGCCCTATTTACCGCGATTTAGCCCCCGGGGGAACCGGATTCCCGTCAGGCCGTCCGGACCTCGATCTGCGGCGGCGTCTCCAGGTGCTTCTTGACCGCGCAGAGCTGGGCCGAGCGGACCACCGCATCGCGGTACTGCTCCGGCACCCCCGGTGGCAGCTCGATCGTCAGCTCGATCTTCCCGATCATCCGGGAGGCCGGGTCCGGGACCATCCGCTGCCGGATCACCAGCCCCTCGGTCGGGAGCCCGCGCTGGCGCAGGAAGCTCGAGACGTAGATCCCGGCGCAGGTGCCGATCGACGCCAGGAAGAGCTGGAAGGGGGAGGGGGCGGTGCCGTCCTGGTCGGTCGCCAGGCGCAGCCCGTTCATCACCGCGTCGACGCGGTCACCGCCGGGGAACTCGATCGTGATCTCCATGCCCCGGAGATGCGGACGCGCGCGCCCCGGTTACGCGGCGGCCGGGGTCCGCCCCGGGCCCCCTGGCCACCGCGCGGGGCCTCGGAGGCCCGCGCGAGGCCTCACAGCTCCGCGCCCAGCCGCTGGGTGCAGTCGGGGTACTCGCAGCAGGTGTGGCAGACCCGCTTGAAGGCGGTGAAGGAGAGCAGCTCGACCCCCGGCGTCAGGTGGTCCGGCTTCTCCGGCTCTTCCCGCAGCAGGTCGGTCGAGAGGTACTTCTTGTTGTCGTCGGGGAAGACCGTGACGACGACCGCGTCGGGGCCCAGCTCTTCCTGCACCTTGAGCGCCGCGACGAAATTGGCGCCCGAGGAGATCCCGACCGCCAGCCCCAGCTCGCGTGCCAGCTTCTGCGCCATCAGGATCGAGTCGCCGTCGCAGACGTCGACCACCGGGTCGAGCGCGTCGAGCTTGACGATCGCCGGGATGAACTCGTCCGAGATCCCCTGGATCCGGTGGTGGCCGACCTTGTGGCCGGTGCGCAGCGTCGGCGAGCTGGCCGGCTCCATCGGGTGCACCTTGACCGCGGGGTGCTGCCGCTTCAGGAAGGCGCCGACCCCCATGATCGTGCCGCCGGTGCCGACGCCCGCGACGAAGGCGTCGGGAGTGATGCCGCTGGCCCGCAGCTGCCACCAGATCTCCGGGGCGGTCGCTTCGGCGTGGGCCTCGCAGTTGTGCTCGTTGGCGAACTGGCGCGGCAGGAAGCAGCCCCCCTCCGCGGCCAGTTCCTCGGCCATCCGGATGCTGCCGAGGAATCCTCCCTCCTCGCGCGTCACCGGCCGGATCGAGGCGCCCAGGCTGCGGATCAGCTCGACCCGCTCGCGGCTCATCCAGTCGGGCATGAAGATCGTGACCGGGTGGCCGAGCGCGCGGCCGATC
>CAYZDB010000134.1:0-7631 GCA_964476985.1 uncultured Acidobacteriota bacterium
CGCCGCGCGCGCAGCAGCAGGTAGACCGCCGTCACCAGGTTCCCCAGCACGAACAGCAGCACGATCCCCGCGATCGCGACGCGCCGGTCGGCCTCGACCGCGCCGATCCAGAGCGCGGCGAAGAACAGGCCGCAGAACAGGTCGATCAGCGTCACGAGGCCCCACGGGTCGCCGCCAATCACGCGCATCGCCGTCAGCACGTCCTCCTGCCCGGAGGCGATCACGATCGTGACCAGGAGCGCGACGGCGAAGAGCACGAACACCGCGAGCGCGATTCGCATGACTCACCTCTCTCCGCGCAGGATCGCGGTCGGCTCCAGCCGCGCCGCGCGGTTGGCGGGCCCCAGCGCGGCGATCATGCAGACAACCACCGACAGCACCAGCGCGATCGCGTAGAAGCGCGGGTACTCCGCCATCTGCAGCCCCTGGTTCTGCAGCGCCGCCTCCTCGCCGAAGTCGATCGGCAGCGCCGCGATGACGCGGATCAGGACGGCCCCGACGACCCAGCCGATCGTCGCACCGAACAGGCCGAGCAGCGCCCCCTGCATCAGGTAGATCGCGCGGACGTCGAAGCGCGAGAAGCCCATCGCGCGCAGGACCGCGACGTCGCGGCGCTTGTCGGCGACCAGCTGGACCAGCACGTTGGCCACGCCGAAGGCCGCGACCAGCACGGTGAAGAAGACCAGGACCAGCGTGATCCTGTTCTGCCGGTCGAAGGCGTCGACGGACGCCGCGCTCTTCTCCTGCCACGAGCGCGCGACGTAGCCGGTCGCGTCCTCCGCGGCGCGGGCCGCGGCCGGCGCGGCGAGCGGGTCGTCCAGCGCGATCCGCAGCGTCGTCGCCTGGTCGGTCGAGAGCCCGGCCAGGGCCTGCGCCAGCGGCAGGTTGACCAGCGCCAGCGTGCGATCGACGCGCGTCAGGCCGCTGCGCACGAGGCCCACGACGCGCAGCGGAATCGCGCCCCCCGCCGGCCCCACGGCCTGCAGGTGCGCGCCGGTCTCGACCCCCAGCGAGCGGGCCAGCGCGCGTCCCAGGATCACGCCGTCGGGAGTGCGCGCCAGCGCCTCCCAGCTCCCGTCGACCACCTTGCGGTCGAGCGCGGTGACGCGCGCCTCCTCGGCCGGGATCGCGCCCTGCAGCGCCGCCTGCCGGCGCACGGTGCCGTAGAGCAGCACGACCTGGGCCTCGACCGCCGGGGTCGCGACGCGCACCCCGGGAATCCGGCGCAGCGCCGCCAGCGCGCCGGCCACGCCGCGCACGGCGCGCTTCTCGTCCGGCAACGCGTGCCGCTCGAGCGCGAAGACCTGCTCCCCCGCGGCCGGCATCCGCTCGGCGCGCGCGGCGGGCGGGCGGCGCGGCAGGATCTCGACGTGGGCCGAGGTCTCGGTCGTCTTGCGCAGGAAGTCCTCGGACAGGCCGGTCGTCAGCGAGAGCGTGACGATCAGCATTGCCGCCCCGACCGCGACCGAGGCCAGCGCGATCGCCGACTGCCGCGGCCGGCCGCGCAGCTGCTCCTCCGCGATCAGGAAGAGGTTCTTCACGGGCCCGCCGCACGGACCCGGTCGCCCGGCTTCAGGCCGGGCGGCAGCGGCGCGATCACGCGCTCGCCTTCCGAGAGGCCGGCGGTGACCTGGCAGCGCTCCTCGTCGCAGGGGCCGATCTGCAGCGCGCGCGCCGCGGCCCGGCCGCCGGGGCCGATCACGAATGCGGTCCGCTCCGCCCCGCCCCCCTCGAGCGCGGCGCGCGGCACGGTCAGCGCGTTCTCGACGACGCCCGTCACGATGTTCACCGTCGCCGTCAGGTCGAGCTTCATCTCCGGCCGGTCGGCGGAGAGCGGGACCAGCACGTCGGCGGCCTTGGTCAGCCGGTCGACGGCCGGGACGACCCGGCCGACCGTTCCCTTCATCACCTGGCCCGGAAAGGCGTCGAAGACGATCCGCACTTCCTGCCCGGTCGCGATCCTCCCCAGGTCGCGCTCGTCGACCGCGACGCGCAGGTAGGGCTCGGCCAGGTCGACGATCGTCAGGACCTCGTCCCCCTCGCGCAGCGGGTCGCCGGCGCGGCGCAGGATCGAGGTCACGGTGCCGGCCAGGGGGGCGCGCAGCACGACCCAGCCGGCGCGCTCCTTCGCCAGCCGGACCGCGCTCCGGCGCGAGGCCAGCGTCGCCTCGGCCTCCTTCACGGCCTCGCGGGCACTGACCAGCTCGTTGGCCGGGATGAGCTGGTCGCGCTCCAGCCGCTCGGCGCGCGCCAGCGCGTCCTTCGCCTCGCGCAGCCGGGCGCGAACCTCGTCGACGTCGCTCTCCAGCCGCTCGACCGCCAGCGCCAGCTCGCGCTCGTCCTGGCGGCCGAGGAGCTGGCCCTCGCGCACCGGCTCGCCGGGGCCGACCTCGAGCGACGCCAGGGGCGCCGTGACGCGGGCCCGCACCGTGGCTCGGCGGTCGGTGTCGACGCGGCCCGTGGCGTAGACCGCGGAGACGACGCGCCCGGTCGTGACCGGCGCGAGCGTCACCTCGGCCCCGCGCTGCCGCGCCAGCCAGAGGTTGCCCAGCACCGCCCCCATCGCGATCAGGATGAGTCCCAGCACGATCCAGCGCTTCATCGCCCCTCGCCCTCTCGCCGTTCGTCGCCGACCAGCCGGCCGTCGAGCAGGCGCAGCACGCGGTCGCTGCGCTCGGCCCAGTCCTGGTCGTGGGTGACGACGAGGATCGTCTGCCCGTGGGCCCGGCTCAGCTCCCGGAACAGCTCGTAGACCGTGTGCGCGTTGCTCGTGTCGAGGTTGCCGGTCGGCTCGTCGGCCAGCAGGATCCGGGGCCGGTTGACCAGCGCGCGCGCGATCGCGACCCGCTGCTGCTCGCCGCCCGACAGCTCGCGCGGCAGCCGGCCCGCCTTGTCGGCCAGACCGACCCGCGCCAGCAGCTCCTGGCCCCGGGCCCGGTCGGCGCGGGAATTGCCGCGGCCGCGGGCCCAGAGCGGCATCAGCACGTTCTCCAGCGCCGTGAACTCCGGCAGCAGGAAGTGGAACTGGTAGACGAAGCCGATCCGCTCGTTGCGCAGCCGCGTGAGCGCGGCGTCGCCGGCCCGCGCCAGGTCGACGCCGTCGATCCGGATCGAGCCGGCGTCGGGACGGTCGAGGCCGCCCAGCAGGTAGAGCAGCGTCGACTTGCCCGAGCCCGAGGGCCCGATCATCGCGGCGAAGTCGCCGGCGCGGACCTCGAGGTCGATCCCCTTGAGGACCTGCGAGCGGGCCGCGCCGGCGCCCAGCCAGCGCTCGACGCCGCGCGCCTCGAGCACGACCTCGCCGTCAGGCCGTGCCACGCAGCACCTCGACCGGCACGACCTTCAGCGCGCGGCGCGTCGCCAACAGCGCGGCCAGCAGCGAGATCGCCAGCGCCGCGGCGGCGATCGCCGCGTAGTAGCGCGGGTCGTTGTTGAGGAACAGCTCGGTGTAGGCCATCACGCTCCCCTCGCGCGGCGCGAAGCGAATCGGGTGGAGCGTGAAGTACCGGATCACCCCCGCGGCGATCAGGCAGCCCAGGGCGGCTCCCAGCCCGCCCATCGCCACACCCTCGATCACGAAAACCGTGCGCACGGTGCGCCGGCCGAAGCCAAACGAGCGCAGGATCGCGATGTCGCGCTCCTTCTCCAGGATGATCGTCGTCAGCTTGTTGGCGATCCCCAGCCCCGCGACCAGCAGCACGAAGCCGGTCAGCAGGTAGGTCGTCATCCCGATCATCCGGAAGAGCTGCAGCGACGACTCGCTGGTCTCCTGCCAGGTCTCGACCTCGTAGCCCGTCAGCGCCTCGAGCTGGCGGGCCAGCGGGGCCAGACCCGTGATCGCGCGCGAACGCAGCCGGATCTCGGACCCCTCGCCGCTCGACCAGCCGGCCAGCGCCTGGGCCATCGGCAGGGCCACGAAGGCGCTCTGCTCGTCGATCGCGCCGAGGCCGGAGGAGATGATCCCGACGACCTCCAGTTCGCGGGGCGCGCCGGTCTCGCCGGTCGCGACCAGCCGGTCGCCGACCGCGGCGCCGAGCCGCTCGGCCAGCAGCCGCCCGAGCACGGCGCCGTCGCGGCGGCGCGCGAGGCCGTCCCAGGCCCCCGCGCCGACCAGCGCCGGCAGCTCGGTCACCTCGCGCTCGCGCTCCGGCTCGATGCCGATCAGCGTCGCGGCCTCGGTGACCGGGCCGAGCGCGAGGACCGCGGGGACGGAGGCCGCGACCGAGACGCCGGCCAGCCCGGGGACCGCGCGCAGCCGCTCGGCCAGCGCGGTCGCCCCGCGGATCGTCGGGCGCTCGTCCGGCACCGGCGGGCGCGAGAGCGCGACGAGCTCGCCCGGGTGGGCGCCAGCCAGCGCCTCGCGCGGGGTGAGCGCGTCGATCCGCTCGGTCAGCACCGTCAGGAGCGGTGCGGTGCGGATCAGCCGCTGCGTGAAGAAGACGACCAGCCCGTCCATCATCGACACGGTGAAGACGAAGACCGCGACCCCCAGCGCCACGCCCGCGACCGTGAGCGCGGT
Source organism: uncultured Acidobacteriota bacterium (assembly GCA_964476985.1). Lineage (GTDB taxonomy): Bacteria > Acidobacteriota > Polarisedimenticolia > J045 > J045 > JALOKP01. Next base: position 4,520 of record CAYZDB010000134.1, read on the forward strand.
CTGGCGCGGCTTGCTCGACAGGTGCCGCCAGGCGAGCCGGAGGACGACGGGCAAGGGACCCTCGAGAGGGGCACCGGGCGGTCGGGAACGCGCCCCGTCCGGAGGCTAGCACAGCGCGGGAGGGGCTCCGGGGCTGACCGGCCGCCCGAGTTGGGATAGGCTGCGCGCCTCCATGAGCGCCCCTTCCCCGCCCCCGGGCGAGCACCCGGGACCCGATCCGCTCCGCCCGCACCCGCTGCTCACCGACTACTACGGCGACGAGCAGCAGCGGCGGCGCCAGGTCGACGCCTGGTTCGACGCCTCCGCGCCGCACTACAACTTCATCACGCAGGCGATGAGCTTCGGCTCGGGCCACTGGTACCGGAAGCAGGCGCTGCTGCGCGCCGGCCTCGCGCCCGGGATGCGGCTGCTCGACGTCGCCTGCGGCACCGGCGTGATCGCCCACCACGCGCAGGACGTCGTCGGCGAGCAGGGGCTGGCGGTCGGGCTCGACCCCTCGATCGGGATGCTGCACGAGTCGCGGGCGCGCGGGGTCCGCGGGCTGGTGCAGGCGCTGGCCGAGGCGCTGCCGTTTCGGACCGCGCAGTTCGACGTGCTGAGCATGGGCTACGCGCTGCGTCACGTCGTCGACCTGCACCGGACCTTCGACGAGTACCGCCGCGTGCTCAAGCCGGGCGGGAAGCTGCTGATCCTGGAGATCACGCCGCCGCGCTCGCGGCTCTCCTTCCACCTGCTGAAGTTCTACCTGCGGGGAGTGGTCCCGATGGTCGCGCGGATCGGCGGCGGCGGGAGCGGCTCGCAGACGCTGATGCAGTACTACTGGGACACGATCGAGCACTGCGTCGCCCCGCCGGTGATCATGAAGGCGCTGGAGGAGGCCGGGTTCCTGCAGGTCTCGCGCTACGTCGAGCTGGGGATCTTCAGCGAGTACACCGCGCTCACTCCGGGGACGGCGGCGGCCGGCCCGTAGGCCGCCCCGGATCGGCGGCTCACGGGGGGCGGCCGCGTTCTGATAAACTCGCCGAGGGGCCGCGGTGAGGGCCCGCGGAGGGGCCCGGTTGAGCGCGACGAGCAGCCCGCATCCGGCCGTGCCGGCCGTGCGCCGGGACGGTTTCGGCTTGTCGCTCGTCCCGCGCGAGGGCCTGGCGGAAGCGGTCCGCCGCCACGCCGGGCGGCTGCTCTTCGCGGTCCGCTACGGGATGCCCCGCGCGACGATCTCGGCCGACGCGGCGCCGGTCCTCGACGTCCCGAACCCCGTGCTCGGCGACGGCCCCTCGATGGAGCTCTGGCTCTCGCCGGAGCCGGTCCAGGTCCGGCGCGAGGGACGGTTCCTGTGCGCCGGCAACGGCACGGTGCTGTTCGGCGCCGCGGTCTGCCCGCTGGCCGGCGACCTCGAGGCGGAGACGCTCGCCGTCTACCGCGAGCTGCTCGAGCTCCTGCCGCGCTCGGACGCGGCGTCGCTGCAGCGGATCTGGAACTACCTCCCCGACATCAACGGCGACCAGCGCGGCGTCGAGCGCTACAAGCGCTTCTCCGCCGGGCGCGCGCGGGCCTTCGAGGCCGCGTTCGGGGCCCCGGCCGAGCGCCACTTCCCGGCCTCGTCGGCGATCGGCACCACGGGCGACGCGCTCGTCGTCGCCTTCCTGGCCGCGCGCGAACCGGGCCGCCACGTCGAGAATCCGCGCCAGGTCAGCGCCTTCCGCTACCCGCCGCAGTACGGCGAGAAGAGCCCGTCGTTCGCCCGCGGCACGCTCTCGCCGGCGGCCTTGGGCCACGCCTTCCTGCTCTCGGGGACGGCGAGCGTGGTCGGCCACGAGTCGCGCCACGAGGGGGACGTCCTGCGCCAGCTCGAGGAGACGCTGCGGAACATCGAGACGCTGGCCGGGGCGGTCGGCGCGGTCTCGACCCGCCCGGGACCGGACCTCGCGCGGTTCGACTACGTGAAGACCTACCTGCGGCGGTCGTCCGACCTGCCGGCGGTCCGGGGCGCGCTGCTGCCGCACCTGGCCCCCGCGGCCAAGACGGTCTGGCTCGAGGCCGACATCTGCCGCGCCGAGCTGCTGCTCGAGATCGAGGGGCTGGCGCTCTAGCCGGGCCCCCAGCCGGGCGGGCCCGGCCGGGAGCGGCCGCCCCGCGGGGCAGGTCCGGCCGGGTCCAGGCCACCCCGCGGGCCTTCCCTCCTGGGCGGGGCCAGCAAACAACCCTCCCGGCCCATGTATCTCTTTCGCCCGGACCGCCTCTGGATGTGACGAGCGCACACGCGATCCCGGGCCCCTCGCAGTACGCTCCGGCCCGGATGCCACGGACAGACCCGCGCCAACCCCGCCCGGGGGCGCGGCGCTTCGGGAGGGACTTCGCCATGCTTCGACGCCCGCTTGCCGCCTGCAGTCTCGTGCTCCTCGCGATCCTGGTCCCGTGCGCCCCCGCCAGCGCCGCCGGGCGCCTGCCCGCGCGCTGGGTGCCCGGCGACGCCGCGGTCTCGCCGGCCGCGGCCGACCAGTTGGCGCCGTCGCTGGCCGCGGGGGGCGGGATGGTCCTCGCGCTCTGGTCCGACAACCGGGCCAACAGCACCGGCGGTTACGAGGGCGAGACCTCGCGCGACATCTACGCGATGCGCTTCGACGGCAACGGCACGCCGCTGGACGTGGTCCCCTTCGCGGTCACGGCCGCGCGCGCGTCGCAGGAGTTCCCGCGCGCCGCGTTCAACGGGACGAACTGGCTGGTCGTCTTCGAGAGCTACGACCTGACCGGCACCGGCGGCTACTACCAGAAGTCGCTGGCCGCGGTGCGCGTCGCTCCCGACGGGAGCGTGCTCGACCCCTCCCCGATCCGGATCCTCAACGTCAGCCCGGTCGGAGCGACCTGGGCCGTCGCCTCGGACGGCAAGGACTGGGTCGTCGCGATGCAGGGCTCCGCGACCGGCGGCGATCTGACCGCCGCGCGGATCTCCGCCGCGGGCGTGCTGCTCGACCCTAACCCGCGGATCCTGGTGAAGGAGACCTACTACCTGCGCGGCGCGCTGCGCCTGGCCTTCGCGGGCGGCGTCTACATGATGACGTACGACGAGGCGATGACCGGCAGCTCGGAGACCTCGGCGCTGCGCTTCGACGCG